>NZ_JASCAM010000032.1:0-136387 GCF_029967835.1 Enterobacter sp. V87_3
CTGTAAATCTGCCGTCATCGACTTCGAAGGTTCGAATCCTTCCCCCACCACCATCTTCACGTTGTACCTCAAAACAGTATTACCCCTGGTGGGGTTCCCGAGCGGCCAAAGGGAGCAGACTGTAAATCTGCCGTCATCGACTTCGAAGGTTCGAATCCTTCCCCCACCACCATCACCTTAAAGCCAATCCAGCCTTTGTAGGCCGGGTAAGGCGCAGCCGCCACCCGGCGACAGAAACCTACATCGGCGGCAATCTTCGCGTCACCGGCGAACTCTTTACAATCGACGTGTTGCACTGGGCATGTTCTGCCAGACCGTCCAGCAGCGTATCCAGCTGCCCGATAGAGCGCACCACCAGTCTGATCACAAAGCAATCCTCCCCCGTGACCTTATCGCTTTCAATGCACTCAGGCATGGCCTGAATATACTTATCGACCTTGTGCAGCAACCCTGGCAGCGGCCGCACGCGCACCAGCGCCTGCAAGGTATACCCTAACGCCGCGAGATCCACGCGCGCACCATAACCCTGAATCACGCCACGCTCTTCCAGCCGCTTCAGTCGCTCGGCCGTGCTGGGCGATGTCAGACCAACCCGACTGCTGAGCACCTTCAACGACATGCGGGCATCTTCAACAAGACAAGCCAGTATTTGCCGATCGATTTCATCAAGAAGGCTTTCCATCATTTTCACCTTATTTAAAAAAGCATTTAACCTGATTCGCCTTATTTCCTCTCTGTAAAACATATCAGACTTTTTCGACAATAGAGCCTCATTCAGGAGGTGTGCGATGCAAGATATTCATAAAGGCGTCTGGCAGATGGGTCTGGCGATGCTCATTTCAGGCTCCATCGGGGCGTTTGTGCTGCTTTCAGGCCTGCCGGTGACGGATGTCGTTTTCTGGCGCTGCGCAATCGGCGCCGTTACGCTCTTTACTTTTATTCGGTTCAGCAAAAAGCCGTTCAGCGCGCTTTCCCGGGCCTCGCTGGCGCTGGCGGTGATCGGCGGGGTTGCCCTGGTGGTGAACTGGTTACTGCTTTTCGCGGCCTATACGCGCATCTCAATCGGCCTGTCGACCGTGGTGTATAACACTCAGCCGTTCATGCTGGTAATGATGGGGATGCTTTCAGGAGAACGCGTCAGCCTGGTGAAATGGGGCTGGCTGCTTCTTGCCTTTGCGGGCGTGGTCATTTTGCTCTCCAGCGAACTCGCCGGGAGCCATAGCGCCGAATGGCTTACGGGTATCGGGCTGGCGTTGGGCGCGGCCTTCTTCTATGCACTCACGGCGATGATTACCCGTAAACTCTCCTCCCTTACGCCACAACACATTGCCTTCATTCAGGTACTGGTTGGGGTCGTCATACTTCTGCCGATGGCGCAGATGCCCGCGCTCTCGGGCGACTTCCCGTGGACCATTTTGCTGACGCTCGGGGTTGTTCATACCGGGATCATGTACCAGTTGCTCTACAGCGCCATTCAGAAACTGCCTACACCCATTATCGGCTCACTGTCGTTCATCTACCCGGTGGTGGCGATCCTGGTTGATACCGTGGTGTTCGGCCATGCGCTGAACGCGGTACAGCTGGCAGGCGGCGCGCTGATCCTGTTTGCGGCGGCAGGTAATAACCTGGGTTGGGGCGAAAAAAAACCCCGCGAGTGCGGGGTTGATAGTCAATGTGCGGATTAGCGACGCGCGCGGACAACCTGGTATTTGCGTGTCAGGTACTCTACCGGCACGCTCCAGATATGGACCAGGCGGGAGAACGGGAACAGCACAAACAGGGTCATCCCCAGCACCAGGTGCATGCGGAAGATAAACGCTACGCCGTCGAGATGCTCAGATGCACCGCCGTGGAAGGTCACCACAGACTGCGCCCAGCCGACCAGCTTCATCATCTCGCTGCCGTCCATGTGCTGCGCAGAGAACGGAATGGTCATCAGGCCCAGCGCGCACTGGATAACCAGCACCGACATCACCAGAATATCGGCTGCGGTTGTCGTCGCACGGATGCGCGGGCTGAAGAGGCGGCGTTTCAGCAACAGCAAGCCGCCCACCAGGCACATTAGGCCCGCAGCACCGCCACCAAACATCGCCATCTTCTGTTTCACGTCCAGCGGCAGCCAGGATTCATACACCCAGTGTGGCGTCAGCATCCCGAAGGCATGCCCGGCGATCACCCCGAGAATACCGATGTGGAACAGGTTCGAGGCCAGGTTCATCCCCTTGCGATCCAGCATCTGGCTGGAGGCTGCACGCCAGGTGTACTGACCATAGTCATAGCGCAGCCAGCTTCCCACCAGGAACACGGTGCCCGCAATGTACGGGTAAATGTCAAAGAAGAACATATTCAGGAAGTGCATTATTGCCGTCCTCCGTTAGAGATATTCAAATATTGCGGGGCAACTGCTCCGGCGAAACGACGCTGGTGAGCAGAAATTTCTGACTCACCGCAGCTCTGGTCAGCAAAGAATTTCACCTGCTCTTCTTCCCAGACGGCATCCAGCGCCTGTGGGGTGTCATCGCGGGCTTCTTCCGCGATTTTTTCCGCCACTTTTTCCGTGTCGATTGCCGCTTTTGCCAGTTTCACCAGCAGTTCGAACAGAACGGCATACGCGCTTTCACGCTGTTGCAGACGCGCGTTCAGCAGCGCCAGAATCGGAGCGATATCCTGCAGGCCGCCCAGCGCCTCTTCCTTCGGCAGCTGCGCCAGATACTCCAGATACAGCGGCAGATGATCCGGCAGCTCGCGGCTGTCGAGCTGCAGGCCATGCTGCTCGTACTGCGCCATCAGGTCTACCATCGCCTGACCGCGGTCGCGGGATTCACCGTGTACGTGTTCGAACAGCAGCAGCGACGTTGCGCGGCCACGGTCGAACAACTGGCTGTAATCTGCCTGCGCATCAAGCAGATCGCGCGCAAGCAGATCGCGCAGGAAAACGCCCAGCTTCTGGGCATCCTCTTTATCCAGGTTTTCAGATGACGCGAGTGCATCAAAGAGTTCCTGTTGATGCTGCGCAAGCGCAGCATCCGGGTACTCGAGCAGACGCGAAACAATGACGAGTTCAATCATTGGTGCGGCTCCGTTTTGCTGGTCACATCCATAGCATCGATGCGGCGGCTGTTGAACAGGTTGAATTTGGTGTCAGACCCGTGGCAACCGTCGCCAAAGGTAAAGCCACATCCGCTTTTTTCCGGGAAGGCTTCGCGAGCCTGCTCACGGTGGCTGCTTGGTACCACGAAACGGTCTTCGTAGTTCGCAATCGCCAGATAGCGGTACATCTCCTGCGCCTGCGCTTCCGTCAGACCCACCTCTTCCAGCGCACGGGTATCCGTTACGCCGTCAACGGTTTCAGCGCGTTTGAAGTGACGCATCGCCAGCATACGTTTCAGCGCCAGCAGGACCGGCTGGGTATCCCCTGCGGTGAGCAGGTTCGCCAGGTACTGAACCGGGATACGCAGGCTTTCCACGTCCGGCAGGATGCCATTGCTGCCCAGTTCGCCTGCATCAGCCGCAGACTGAATCGGAGACAGAGGCGGCACATACCAGACCATCGGCAGCGTGCGGTACTCCGGATGCAGCGGCAGTGCCAGCTTCCAGTCCATCGCCATTTTGTACACCGGAGACTGCTGCGCCGCGTCGATCACGCTCTGCGGTACGCCGTCTTTCAGCGCTTGCTCGATCACTTTCGGATCGTTCGGATCGAGGAACACATCCAGCTGGCGCTGATACAGATCTTTTTCGTTTTCGGTGCTGGCTGCGGTTTCAATCGCGTCCGCGTCGTACAGCAGCACGCCGAGGTAACGGATACGGCCCACGCAGCTTTCGGAACAGACCGTCGGCATACCGGCTTCAATACGCGGATAGCAGAAGATGCACTTCTCGGACTTACCGCTCTTCCAGTTGAAGTAGATTTTCTTGTACGGGCAGCCGGTGATACACATACGCCAGCCGCGGCACTTGTCCTGGTCAATCAGCACGATGCCGTCTTCTTCACGCTTGTAGATAGCACCGCTCGGACAGGTCGCCACACATGCCGGGTTCAGGCAGTGTTCACACAGACGCGGCAGGTACATCATGAAGGTGTTTTCAAACTGGCCGTACATCGCCTTCTGCATGTTCTCGAAGTTTTTGTCTTTCGACAGCTTCTCGAACTCACCGCCCAGATCGTCTTCCCAGTTCGGGCCTTTCTCGATCTTATCCATGCGCTGCCCTGTGATCAGGGAGCGAGGGCGCGCAATCGGCTGATGTTTACCTTCTGCGGCGTTATGCAGGTTCTGATAGTCAAAATCAAACGGCTCGTAGTAATCGTCGATGCCCGGCAGATGCGGGTTAGCGAAGATTTTTCCCAGCAGCATGGCACGGTTACCCATGCGCGGCTGAATTTTGCCGTTGATTTTGCGGATCCAGCCGCCCTTGTATTTTTCCTGGTCTTCCCAGTTGGTCGGGAAACCGGTGCCTGGTTTGGTTTCAACGTTGTTGAACCAGGCATATTCCGTACCTTCACGGCTGGTCCAGACGTTTTTACAGGTGACTGAGCAGGTATGACAGCCGATGCATTTATCCAGATTCAGCACCATGCCGACTTGTGAACGAATTTTCATTTTACGCTCTCCTGTACCTGGTCATTACCTTCGCCATCTAACCAGTTAATATTCTTCATCTTACGAACCACCACAAACTCATCGCGGTTAGACCCTACCGTGCCGTAGTAGTTAAAGCCGTAGGCCAGCTGCGCATAGCCACCGATCATGTGGGTTGGCTTCGGCGTAATACGGGTGACGGAGTTATGAATACCGCCGCGCTGCTCGGTAATTTCTGAGCCAGGAATGTTCACGATACGTTCCTGCGCGTGGTACATCATGGTCATACCTGCGGGTACACGCTGGCTCACTACCGCACGGGCGGTTAATGAACCGTTGCTGTTGAACACCTCGATCCAGTCGTTATCTTTAATACCCAGATCTTTAGCATCCGCTTCGCTCATCCACACAATTGGCCCACCACGACCCAGCGTCAGCATCAGCAGGTTGTCGCTGTAGGTGGAGTGGATACCCCATTTCTGGTGCGGCGTCAGGAAGTTCAGCGCTTTCTCAGGGTTACCGTTGGATTTCTCACCCATCACCGCTTTCACCGAACGGGTGTCGATTGGCGGACGGTACACCAGCAGGCTTTCACCGAAGTCGCGCATCCACTGGTGATCCTGATACAGGGACTGACGTCCGGTCAGGGTGCGCCATGGGATCAGCTCGTGAACGTTGGTGTAACCCGCGTTGTAAGAAACATGCTCATCTTCAAGGCCTGACCAGGTCGGGCTGGAGATGATTTTGCGCGGCTGGGCCTGAATATCGCGGAAGCGGATTTTTTCGTCTTCTTTGTTCAGCGCCAGGTGCTTATGGTCACGACCGGTGAACTCGCTGAGCGCAGCCCAGGCCTTCACGGCAACCTGACCGTTCGTTTCCGGTGCCAGCGTCAGGATCATCTCTGCGGCATCAATGGCAGTGTTCAACATTGGCTGGCCTTTGGCCGGGCCGTCTGCTTTGGTGTAATTGAGCTTACGCAGCAGATCCATTTCGCTCTGGGTGTTCCAGGCGATCCCTTTCCCGCCGTTACCGATTTTCTCCATCAGCGGGCCGATAGAGGTAAAGCGTTCGTAGGTAGCCGGGTAGTCACGTTCAACCGGAATGATGTGCGGCGCGGTGACGCCCGGGATCAGGTCACACTCGCCTTTTTTCCAGTCCTTCACGTCCAGCGGCTGCGCCAGTTCGGCTGCGGAGTCGTGCTGAATTGGCAGCGTAACCACGTCGGTCTCTTTACCCAGGTGACCCACGCACACTTCAGAGAACTTCTCGGCGATGCCTTTGTAGATTTCCCAGTCGCTTTTCGATTCCCATGCCGGGTCAACGGCGGCAGACAGCGGATGAATAAACGGATGCATATCCGACGTATTCATGTCGTCTTTTTCGTACCAGGTCGCGGTTGGCAGAACGATATCGGAATACAGGCAGGTGCTCGACAGACGGAAGTCCAGCGTCACCACCAGATCCAGTTTGCCGTCCAGACCGTTATCTTTCCATTCAACTTCTTCAGGCTTCACGCCGCCCTGCTTGCCGAGATCCTTGCCCTGGATACCGTGGTCGGTACCGAGCAGGTATTTCAGCATGAACTCGTGACCTTTACCGGAAGAGCCCAGCAGGTTGGAGCGCCAGATAAACAGGTTACGCGGATGGTTTTTACCGTTTTCAGGCTGTTCCGCCGCGAAGCGAATGGAGCCTTCCTTCAGGGATTTGACGGTGTAATCTACCGGCGACATGCCCGCTTTTTTCGCCTCTTCTGCGATACGCAGCGGGTTGGTACCCAGCTGTGGCGCAGACGGCAGCCAGCCCATACGCTCGGCGCGCACGTTGAAGTCAATCAGATGGCCGCTGTAGCGGGATTTATCCGCCATTGGCGACAGCAGTTCCTGTGCGGTCACCGTCTCGTAGCGCCACTGGCTGGAGTGGTTATAGAAGTAGGAGGTGCTGTTCATGTGGCGAGCCGGACGCTGCCAGTCAAGCGCAAACGCCAGCGGCTGCCATCCGGTCTGCGGACGCAGTTTTTCCTGACCAACATAGTGTGCCCAACCGCCGCCGCTCTGGCCTACACAGCCACAGAAGATCAGCATGTTGATAAGACCACGATAGTTCATATCGAGGTGGTACCAGTGGTTCAGACCTGCGCCAACGATAATCATTGAACGACCGTGGGTCTTATCCGCATTCTCCGCAAACTCACGGGCGATGCGGGTGATTTGCGCGCGCGGAACGCCGGTGATCTGCTCAGCCCAGGCCGGGGTGTACGCTTTCACGTCGTCATAGCTGGTTGCGCAGTTTTCATCGTTCAGACCGCGTTCCAGACCGTAGTTCGCCATGGTCAGGTCGTATACGGTCGTGACCAGCGCGGTGGAGCCATCCGCCAGCTGCAGGCGTTTCACCGGCAGTTTGTGCATCAGCACGTCCTGCAGCGCAACCTTGTTGAAGTGCTCGGTGCCTTCGCCGCCGAAGTACGGGAAGCCAACGTCAGCGATCTCATCCTGGCTACCCAGCATGCTGAGACGCAGCTCGGTTTCTTCACCAGACGTGCCGTCGCGCTGCTCCAGGTTCCACTTGCCTTTTTCGCCCCAGCGGAAGCCGATAGAGCCGTTTGGCGCAACCAGCTCGCCATTGCTGTTACAGGCAACGGTTTTCCACTCAGGGTTATTTTCCTGACCGAGAGCATCCACCAGATCGGCGGCGCGCAGCATGCGGCCCGCGGCATAGTAGCCATCACGCTCTTCGAGCATGACCAGCATCGGGAAATCGGTGTAGCGACGCACGTAGTCGGTGAAGTACTGGCTCGGTTTATCGAGGTGGAACTCACGCAGCATGACGTGGCCCATCGCCAGCGCCATCGCGGCATCGGTACCCTGCTTCGGTGCCAGCCACAGGTCGCACAGCTTGGCGATTTCAGCGTAGTCCGGGGTGATGGCAACGGTTTTGGTGCCTTTGTAACGCACTTCGGTAAAGAAGTGGGCATCCGGGGTACGGGTCTGCGGTACGTTTGAACCCCAGGCGAGGATGTAGCTGGAGTTATACCAGTCTGCAGATTCAGGAACGTCAGTCTGCTCACCCCAGGTCTGCGGAGACGCTGGCGGTAAATCGCAATACCAGTCGTAGAAGCTCAGACAGGTACCGCCAATCAGGGAGAGATAGCGCGCACCGGACGCATAAGAGACCATCGACATCGCCGGGATCGGCGAGAAGCCTGCCACGCGGTCCGGGCCGTAGGTCTTAACGGTATAGACGTTAGAGGCGGCAATCAGCTCGTTGACTTCTTTCCAGGAGGAACGCACGAAGCCGCCGCGACCACGCGCCTGCTTAAAGCTTCTCGCTTTATCTGCGTCTTCAATAATGGACGCCCACGCCGCAACGGGATCGCTATGCTGAACCTTCGCCTCACGCCACATTTTCATCAGGCGTTTACGCATCAGCGGGTATTTCAGGCGGTTAGCGCTGTAGAGGTACCAGGAGTAGCTGGCACCACGTGGACAGCCGCGCGGTTCATGGTTCGGCAGGTCAGGACGCGTGCGTGGATAATCGGTTTGCTGAACTTCCCAGGTCACCAGACCATTTTTGACGAAAATCTTCCAGCTACATGAACCTGTGCAGTTTACGCCGTGGGTAGAACGCACGACTTTGTCATGCTGCCAGCGCTGACGGTAACCGTCTTCCCAGTCCCGGTTAGTCTCCAGAACCTGGCCGTGCCCATCGGCAAAAGTTTCACCCTTCTGTTTGAAGTAGCGAAACCGGTCCAAAAATTTGCTCATCGGGTATCTCCTGTGTGGAGCCTGTGGCTCTCTAAATCGACATTGCTGATTTGCAGCGAAGGTAACGCTCTGATAGATGACAAGAATTGATAACGATCAAGGCAGGCGGGGTCTTCCGGGGGTGGTATTAGACCAACTACCACCAAAGCGGTAGGATTTTTTATTTTTTATGTAACTGATTATTAAGATAAAAATACTTTTATCCTCTGCTTCACTTGGCATTTTTTAACATCTTAGGTATTAGGGGGTAGACACTCCTGCAAAGTGATGGCGATCGCGGTATTACCCTGGGCGTATCAATGAGACCTGATAAGTATGTTGTAACTAATGAGTGGTCAAAAAAAACGCGGCACGCTGGCCGCGTTAACGGATAATCAAACTTACTTATTTTTCTTAGTATTACGGCCGTATACCAGCCACGTGATAGCCACGCAGGCGATATAGAATACGAGGAATACTTTCATTGCGCCCGCTGGCGACCCGGTCAGGTCCAGAGAGATACCGAACGCCTTCGGAATGAAGAAGCCACCAATCGCGCCAATCGCAGAGATAAAGCCCAGCGCGGCAGCGGTGTCGGTTGCGGCTTCACGCATGGCCTGCTCTTCGCTTCCGCCCTGCGCTTTCACACGATCCATCGTCAGCTTACGGAAGATAACGGAGATCATCTGGAAGGTGGACGCACTGCCCAGCCCGGCCGTCAGGAACAGCACCATGAACACGCCGAAGAAGGCAGTGAAGTTCCCGCCCTGACCATCAGCTGGCAGCGTCAGGAACAACAGCGCACAGAAGACAGCCATCACCACAAAGTTCACCAGCGTCACGCGCGTCCCGCCCAGACGGTCGGAAATCATCCCACCGACAGAACGTGCCAGGGCACCAACGAACGGACCGAAGAAGGCGAACTGCAGGATCTGAATATCCGGGAACTGGGTCTTGGACAGCATCGCAAAGCCCGCGGAGAAACCGATGAATGAACCGAAGGTTGCCAGATACAGCAGCGCCATCACCCACAGGTGGCCGCGCTTCAGCACCGGCAGCTGCTCGCTCAGCGATGCTTTAGACGCGGACAGATCGTTCATAAAGAACCAGGCCGCCAGGGTGAAGATCACCAGGAACGGTACCCAGATCCAGGCCGCGTTCTGCAGGAACAGCGATGAGCCGTCCGGCTGCGTTACGCCACCGCCGCCGAAGGCCGCGAAGATGGAAACGGAGATCGCCAGCGGCGCGATCAGCTGCATGACGCTCACGCCCATGTTGCCCAGACCGCCGTTAATACCCAGCGCGCCGCCCTGCTTCGCTTTCGGGAAGAAGAAGCTGATGTTTGCCATACTGGAAGCAAAGTTTGCGCCAGCAAAGCCGCACAGCAGAGAGATTACCACGAAGACGCTAAACGGCGTGGACGTGTCCTGCACCGCAAAGCCGAGCCAGACGCAGGGAACGATCATGATGCCGGTGCTGAATGCCGTCCAGCGACGACCGCCAAAAACAGGAACCATAAAGGCGTAAGGCACACGCAGCAATGCGCCTGAGAGCGACGGCAGCGCGGTTAACATAAACAGCTGATCGGTGGTAAACGTAAAGCCGACTTTCGGCAGGTTAACCGCCACAGCACTGAACAACATCCATACGCAAAATGCTAACAGCAGACACGGAACGGAAATCCACAGATTTCGGCTTGCAATACGATGGCCGCGCTGTTGCCAGAACGCCGGATCCTCCGGACGCCATTCAGTAATGACGGCACCGGTTTCCCTTTCGGGAGCGGATGAGTGACTCATAGACACCTCTGATTCTCGAATGATGCTGCAAACATTAGGGTTTTAGGGCGGCGGTAAGTTGATATAAATCAAAGGAAAAGTGGGTGGATTTGCGGCGAAAAAAAAGTCATTACCCTTAGTGAGTAGAGGTTTTCGGCAAAAAAGGTGTGGTTTTTCACGGTAATGACGTTTTACGTTCATCCCCTCCTCCCTGCCCTTACTCCGTTGGCAATTTAGGGGTAATCCTTTATTGGTATGGGTATACTCCAGGGTATGGAACAGAATAGCGCCATTCCTGCAGTCAGGTCACGTCAGGAGCCCGGCAAGCCTATGTTAAAAAGATGTTTATCCCCGCTGACGCTGGTCAACCAGCTTGCGCTTATCGTTTTGCTGTCTACCGCCATTGGCGTGACCGGCATGGCTATCTCTGGCTGGCTGGTACAGGGGGTACAGGGTAATGCGCATGCCATCAACGAGGCAGGCTCGCTACGCATGCAGAGTTACCGTCTGCTGGCCTCGGTGCCGCTGAAGCCTGCGCACCAGACGCTGATCGACGACATGGAGCGCACGGCCTTTAGCCCTGAACTGGAAAAAGCCGCGATCCGCGACGGGCAAGAGCCGCAGCTGAAATCCTTACAACACTACTGGCACTCCCAGCTGGAGCCAGGGTTAAAGCGGGCAAAAAGCCCCGAAACCGTGGCCCAGGACGTGGCCGGTTTTGTCTCACGCATTGATAAGCTGGTCTCCTCTTTTGATCAAACGACCGAACTGCGTATTGACCGGGTGGTCATGGTCCACCGGGCGATGGCGGCATTTATGGGCCTGCTGCTGATCTTCACCATCGTCTGGCTGCGCGCGCGCCTGCTGAATCCCTGGAAACAGCTGCTGGCGATGGCCCGGGCGGTTGCCGAGCGCGATTTTTCCCAGCGCGCCCACATCAGTGGCCGTAACGAAATGGCGATGCTGGGACAGGCCCTCAACACCATGTCCGAGGAGCTGTCCGAGAGTTACGCCGTGCTGGAGCAGCGCGTGCAGGAAAAAACAGCCGGGCTTGAGCAGAAAAACGAAATCCTCTCGTTTCTGTGGCAGGCAAACCGCCGCCTGCATATGCAGGTTCCGCTGTGCGAGCGGCTCTCGCCGGTGCTTAACGGCCTGCAAAACCTGACGATGCTCCACGACCTCGAACTGCGCGTTTACGACGTGGAAGACGAAGAAAACCATCAGGAGTTCACCTGCCAGTCCGATCTCTCCTGCGATGAGAAAGGGTGTCACCTCTGCCCGCGCGGTTTGCCGCCGCTCTCCACCAGCGGGACCACGCTGAAGTGGCGTCTGACCGACAGCCATACGCAATACGGGATCTTACTGGCTACGCTGCCGGCTGGCCGACATCTCAGCCACGATCAGCAGCAGCTGGTTGATACGCTGGTGGAACAGCTGACGGCCACCCTGGCGCTTGACCGGCATCAGGAGAAACAGCAGCAGCTGATCGTGATGGAGGAGCGTGCCACCATCGCACGCGAGCTGCACGACTCTATCGCCCAGTCTCTCTCCTGCATGAAAATGCAGGTAAGCTGTCTGCAGATGCAGGACACCGGGATGCCCGAGAGCAACAAACAGCTGCTGAGCCAGATCCGCAACGAGCTGAACACCTCCTGGGTGCAGCTGCGAGAACTGCTTACCACGTTCCGCCTGCAACTTACCGAGCCTGGCCTGCGCCCCGCGCTGGAGTCCAGTTGCCAGGAATTTAGCGCCCGACTGGGGTTCCCGGTGAAGCTGGATTACCAGCTGCCGCCGCGGTTTGTGCCATCCCATCAGGCCATCCATTTACTGCAAATCGCCCGTGAAGCGCTGAGCAACGTGCTCAAGCATGCTAACGCGACGGCGGTCACGGTCACCGTCAGCCCGCATGACAATCAGGTCAGGCTCACGGTTCAGGATAACGGCTGCGGCGTGCCGGAAAATGCCGAGAGAACTAACCACTATGGTTTAATCATCATGCGAGACCGCGCGCAAAGCCTGCGCGGTGATTGCCAGGTTCGCCGGGGAGAGTCTGGTGGTACCGAAGTAGTGGTCACTTTTATACCCGAAAAGTCCCTTATCACTTCTCAAGGAGAAAACCATGACTAATCAGGAACCGGCCTCTATCCTGTTGATCGACGATCATCCGATGCTGCGTACCGGCGTGAAACAACTCGTCAGCATGGCACCGGATATTACCGTCGTCGGCGAAGCCAGCAACGGCGAACAGGGTATTGAGCTTGCCGAATCGCTCGATCCTGATTTGATCCTGCTCGATCTTAATATGCCAGGCATGAACGGCCTGGAGACGCTCGACAAGCTGCGTGAAAAATCGCTTTCCGGGCGCGTAGTGGTGTTCAGCGTGTCGAACCATGAAGAAGACGTGGTCACGGCGCTGAAGCGCGGCGCGGACGGTTATCTGCTGAAAGATATGGAGCCAGAAGATCTGCTCAAGGCGCTGCAGCAGGCCGCCGCCGGTGAAATGGTTCTGAGCGAAGCGTTAACCCCGGTGCTGGCCGCCAGCTTACGCGCGAACCGCGCCACCTCTGACCGCGACGTCAGCCAGCTTACCCCGCGCGAGCGCGACATCCTCAAGCTGATTGCCCAGGGGCTGCCGAACAAGATGATCGCTCGTCGCCTCGACATCACCGAAAGCACGGTCAAAGTGCATGTGAAGCACATGCTGAAAAAAATGAAGTTAAAATCCCGCGTTGAAGCCGCCGTGTGGGTTCATCAGGAGCGTATTTTTTAATTTCAGTCATCCGGCAGCAGCTTCCACCGCGGGTCATCGTCAGGCATGACCACAAGCGGCTGCACCACCGTTAGCGTGATCTCATTGGAAGAGACGCGCTGCCCGTCTTTATCTTCCGCCACTACCGACAGCCGCCAGCGGTTGGTCGCCCCTTCGCGCGCGTCCCATGCCGGGATAATAATGCTCCAGCCGTCGCTGCTGGTACTGTTGGCCGGCGACGTCAGGCTCAGCGCCTGCGTATCTCCCTGCCAGTGAAGCTGACGAATACCGTGCGTGCTGCGGATCTGCAGCTTGAGCATCACCGTTTCGCCACCTTTTAAATCCCACGGCGGCGTCGCCAGATAGACCGACAGCGTTTTGCGCTGGCGGAACTCCATTACCGGCAGGCTGTTACGTTCGGCAGGATCATAGCGGCTACCCCGAAGCGATCGCGTTGCCGCCACCTCTCCGGCAGACAGCTGCTTCGCCAGCGGTACGCCAAAACGATAGTTGAGCTTCAGCCCAAGGTTGTTCTGGCTGACCCCGCTCTCCCCCTGCTTGTGGGCAGCAGAGATCGTCACCAGCGGCACGGGGGTGTAGTCCAGCCCCAGATTGACCGCCATCGGATTGTGATAGCCGGTTCCGCTGTTAAAGAGATCCACGCTGTCGCCAAAATACTGCTCGAAGCTGACGCTGGTATTCAGATGATGGAACCACGGCAGCCAGGCTTTAGCCGTGACGTCGTACCCGCGGGCCATACGCTGCTCCTGCACGTCTGAATCGTCTCGCCAGCCGGCAAACGGCTGATAGTAGTTGGCGGAAAGCCGCAGGTTTTGCCCCCAGGCCTCTGCCCCCAGCCCGGCGCGCTGAAGATTTTCGTCCAGCAGGTTGTCATAAAAGGTGTTGTAGCCCAGCAGCCAGTTTCCGGCGACCCAGCGCTGGCCGACCCCGGCGTTGCTTACCAGCCCGTCGGTTTGCTGCGTCAGGCCAAGCTGACTCCAGCTCAGATAGCGGTTGTTATCGTTCCAGGGGATAAACCAGCTCCCGCTGCTGCCGTTGAAGGTCCCGTTATCGTCCACCCTCACATTGACGCTGGCGTTGCCCCAGGGCGAAAGCCAGGATTCAATCTGCTCATTCACCTCGCCGCTCACCGCATCACGCACCTTGCCAAACGCAAACTGCCGGGCCTGCTCGCCCGTCGTCAAGCCGTTATCGGTCATGCTGGCCTCGCCAAACGCCTTTGCCATTTCGGCGAGGTGCTTTTCGCCTTCTGAGGTGGGTTTGGCAAGTCCGAGGTCCGGCAGTGAATCTCCGTTGTTATCAAACGGATTTTGCGCCTGCTGGACAAAGGAATTCGGCGCACCGTAAACGGCTCCGGCCGACAGGAGAGGAAGGAAAAACAGCGAATGAATGCGGGGCGATACAACCATCAACGTCGTGATAAGCGCCTGTTTGAGTAAGAAGACGGTTATAGCTTAACGTCCCGGGCGAAGAAATACAGCCTGAACGCGAATTTCAGGAATAACCTGAAACGCACGCCCCCTTTACGCCTTCACCCCAAAGAAGCCTTTCAGCTCCGGCACGCAGGATCCGCAGTTGGTCCCACAGCGCAGCTTTACCCCCAGCGCCGCAGCGGAATCGCAGCCACCGGCAATCGCCTCGCGAATGGTGTTTTCGCCGACGTTAAAACAGCTACAGATGATGCGCCCCGGATCCAGGCGTGCGCCGGGCGGCTGGCCGTGGAGCAACGCATGACGTTCCGCCAGCTGAACGGGGGCGGCGCGGAACGCCTCTTCGATAAACCCGTGCGCCAGTTCCGGCAAACCGGAGCTTTCCCAGAAGCCGAGCATCAGCGCCCCGTCGTGCCAGGCCAGTACGCTCCCCCGCTCACCGGCACGGGCAATTTGTACCTGCCAGCCCTGCGCGGTGCTGTAATCAATAGCCCACGCCAGCAGCGGCTTATCTCCCGCGACCGTCAGCCGTGTCGCCTTGCGCCACCCGTGTACGAAAGGCGGCAGCGCGGGCAGTTCGCGGGCATACAGCTCGCCCTGCCAGGCGGGCTGCCAGGGCGCGATCCGCACAGCGGTTTGCTTGCTCTCCGGCTGGCCGGATAACGGGTCGCAACGCCCCGCCACCAGGGCGTTCACCTTGCCCTGCCGGGCAAACTGGTTGTTCCAGTGCATCGGGGCAAACAGTTCCCCTTCGCGCGGGTGGGTAGTAATGCACACTCTGGCGACCATCACGCCGCGCGGCGAGCTGATGCGCGCCAGCCCGCCGTCGTGCAGGGCAAAACGCGACGCGTCGGCCGGACACACCTCAACCTGCGGCTCGGCAATGTGCTGCATCAGCCTGGGGACGTGGCCCGTGCGGGTCATGGTATGCCACTGATCGCGGATGCGTCCGGTGTTCAGCACCAGCGGATAGAGCACGTCCGGCGTTGCGCCGTGTGGCTGAGGCTCTACCGGTACGATGTCCCGGCGCGGGAACGCCCCTGTCGGCCACTGGTACGGTTCCAGGTCATCCCACGCCTCGCGCGTCAGGGTGGCAAGCGCGTGCAGGTTTAGCGCCCGCTCGCCGTTGTTCTCAAAGGCGGTCAGCGCGGCATGCTCGCAAAAAATCTCATGGGGATGCTCCCAGCCAAACGCCGCGCCGTAGCCGAGGGCCGTGGCCACCTGCGCGATAATCCACCAGTCCGCTTTCGCCTCGCCGGGTGCGGGCAGAAAGGATCGCTGGCGCGAGATGCGACGCTCCGAGTTGGTCACCGTTCCGTTTTTCTCTCCCCATCCCAGCGCCGGGAAGCGAATGTGGGCAAACCGGCTGGTATCTGTCTCCTGCATGACCTCAGAGACGATCACCAGCGGGCAGGCTGCCAGCGCCTGACACACGGCGTGGCTGTCCGGCATCGACACCGCAGGGTTGGTGCCCATGATCCACACCGCTTTCACCTCCCCTCGCGCGATGGCGTCGAATAACTCCACCGCCATCAGCCCCGGCGTTTGCGCCAGTCGTTCCGTTCCCCAGAAGCGGGCGACCCGCGCGAGATCGTCCGGCTCGAAATGCATATGTGCCGCCAGCTGATTCGCCAGCCCGCCGACTTCCCGGCCCCCCATGGCATTTGGCTGACCGGTCAGAGAAAACGGGCCGCAGCCCTGCCGGGCGAATTTGCCGCTGGCGAGATGCACGTTAATGATGGCGTTACATTTATCACTGCCGCTGGCCGACTGGTTGATCCCCATGGTGTAAAGCGTGATGGCGCGGGGTGCGGTGATAAACATGTCGTAAAACTGGTTAATCGCTGCCGCTGAAAGATCGCAAAATTCCGCTACCCGCTCAGCCGGCCAGTCAGCGTTTCCCTGAATGCGATTGAGCAAGCCGACGAACAGCCCGGCGTCGCTGCCGGGTCTGAGCGCCAGATGCAGGTCGGCAATATCGCAGGTGGCGGTTTTACGCGGGTCGATCACCACCACCTTCATCGCCGGATGACTCTGGCGCGCCTGCACCAGCCGCTGATACAGCACCGGATGCGTCCAGGCCGCGTTCGACCCGACCAGCACCACCAGATCGCTGTTTTCAATGTCTTCGTAGCTGCACGGCACCACGTCTTCGCCAAACGCCCGTTTGTAGCCCACGACGGCGGAGGACATACACAGCCGGGAGTTGGTATCGATATTGGCCGCGCCGATATACCCCTTCATCAGCTTGTTGGCCGCGTAGTAATCTTCGGTAAGCAATTGGCCGGAGGCGTAAAAGGCCACCGCCTGAGGGCCATAGCGGTCGATAACGTCCCGCAGCCGCTCGCCCGCGGTGTGCACCGCCTGCGGCCAGTCGGCCTCCTGACCGTCGACGACGGGCCGCAATAAGCGCCCCTGCAGGCCGGTGGTTTCCCCTAACGCCGAGCCTTTCACGCAGAGCCTGCCATAGTTGGCGGGATGGCGCTCGTCGCCGCGCACGGTGACCTTCTCCCCCTCCGTTCGGGCGATCACCCCGCAGCCCACCCCACAGTAGGGGCACGTGGTCCGGGTCTCGTTCATGATGCCTCCGCGCGCATAACCAGCTCTTCATTGCCCACCCACACTTTGCCGTTCTCAATTTTTACCGGCCACGCGCGCACGGCAGGCTCGCCGCTGTCAAACTGACGCCCGTCGCGCAGGCGAATACGCAGCTTATACAAGGGTGAGATCACCACGGGTTCGCCGCCCGCATCGCCCAGAATACCGCGCGAGAGCACGTTGGCGCGGCTGCCCGGCTCACGGTCATCAAGGGCATAAACCGACTGACCAAAGCGGAACAGCGCGATCGATTTCCGCCCCAGGCGCGCGCCGATCCCCGCCTGCTCGGGAATATCCTCCAGTCCGCAGATCGCCTGCCAGCGTTTGTTTTCATCCGTGGGCTGACTGTTCACTTCAGTGCGGAACAGCGCCAGGCGGTTTGGATCGCTGAGCGTGGTTTGCCATTCGCACTGGTAGGTGTCCACCACGCGGGCCATCTCCTGCTCCAGTTCGTGCGCAATGCCCAGGCTGTCATCAAGAATGACCTGGCGCAGATAGTCGAGGCCGCCCTCAAGATTGTCCATCCAGGTGCTGGTGCGCTGCAGGCGATCCGCCGTGCGGATATAGAACATCAGGAAGCGGTCGACGGTGCGGATCAGCGTCTCTTCATCCAGGTCGCTGGCGAAGAGATCCGCGTGGCGCGGTTTCATCCCGCCGTTGCCGCACAGGTAGAGATTCCAGCCTTTGTCCGTGGCGATCACCCCGACATCTTTGCTCTGCGCCTCGGCGCACTCGCGGGTACAGCCGGAAACCGCCATTTTGATCTTATGAGGTGCCCGCAGGCCTTTGTAGCGGTGCTCCAGTTTTACCGCGAGGCCCGTGGAGTCCTGCACGCCGTAGCGACACCAGGTGGACCCCACGCAGGATTTCACCGTGCGCAGCGACTTACCGTAGGCGTGCCCGGTCTCAAACCCGGCCTCCACCAGCGCCTGCCAGATCGCCGGCAGCTGGTCGAGCGTCGCGCCAAACAGGTCGATACGCTGCCCGCCGGTGATCTTACTGTACAGGCTGTAGCGCTTCGCAATCTGGCCGATGGCAATCAGCCCGTCGGCAGAGACCTCCCCGGCAGGCATACGCGGCACGATGGAGTAGGTACCGTCTTTCTGGATGTTGGCAAAGTAGCGGTCGTTGGTGTCCTGCAGCGGCAGATGTGCCGGTTTAAGCAGATACTCGTTCCAGCACGAGGCCAGCACCGAGCCGACCAGCGGTTTGCAAATTTCACACCCGTGCCCGTGACCATAGCGGCCAATCAGCTGTTCGAAGGTGCGTATATGATTCACGCGAACGAGGTGGTAGATCTCCTGACGCGAGTACGGGAAGTGTTCGCAGATGTCCTTTTTCACCTCTACGCCCTGCCCGGCAAGCTGGAACTCCATCACCTGTTTAACCAGGGCACTACAGCCGCCGCAGCCCGTAGCCGCTTTGGTGCACTGTTTAATGGCTCCCATATCCATCGCGCCGTCGCTTACGGCCCGGCAGATATCACCTTTGCTGACGTTATGGCAGGAACAGATCTGCGCGTTTTCCGGCAGCGCCGCGACGCCCAGCGCTTTTGGCGCACTGCCGGACAACGCAGGCAGAATCAGCGTTTCCGGCTCTTTCGGCAGGCTAATCCCGTTGAGCATCATCTGCACCAGGGTGGCATATTCACCGGCATCGCCCACCAGCACGCCTCCGAGCAGGGTTTTCCCGTCGTGGCTGACCACAATTTTTTTATAGACTTGCTGCGGGCCGTGGGTCCACTGATAGCTTAACGCCCCCGGCGTGCGGCCATGGGCATCGCCAAACGAGGCCACGTCCACGCCGAGCAGCTTCAGTTTGGTGCTCATGTCGGCACCCGTAAACTGTGTTTCTTCTCCCGCCAGCGCCGCCGCCGCGACGCGCGCCATCTGGTATCCCGGTGCCACAAGGCCGAAGATTTTACCCTCCCACAAAGCGCACTCCCCGACGGCGAACACGTCGGGATCGGATGTCCGGCACTGGTCATCAATGCCAATCCCTCCGCGCTCGCCTGTCGTCAGGCCGCTGCTGCGCGCCAGCGCATCCTGCGGGCGGATCCCGGCGGAAAAGACCACGATATCCGTTTCAAGTGTGCCACCGTCGGCGAAACGCAGAGCCAGACCATCATCGGTGCGCGCAATCTCAGTGGTGGCTTTCCCGGTGTGGACTCCTACGCCGAGCGCCTCTATTTTCTTACGCAGCATTGCCGCGCCGTCGTTATCGAGCTGCACCGCCATCAGATTGGGCGCGAACTCCACAACGTCGGTCTTAAGCCCAAGCTGCCTGAGAGCGTTGGCGGCCTCCAGCCCCAGCAGGCCGCCGCCGATCACCACACCACGACGCGCATGCTTAGCCCGTGCGGCAATGCTATCGAGGTCGTCGAGGGTGCGGTAGACAAAGCAGCCCGGCAGATCGTTGCCCGGCACCGGCGGGACGAACGGATACGAGCCGGTGGCGAGCACCAGTTTGTCCCAGTGGGTTTCGTGCCCGCTGGCGGTTCGCACTACGCGTGCGTCGCGATCGATAGCCACCACCTGCTGCGACAGGCGCAGCTCAATGCCGTTATCGGCAAAGAAATCGCCTTCGACCAGCGAGAGGGAGTCCGCGCTGCGCCCGCCAAAATACTCTGACAGGTGGACGCGGTCGTAAGCGGCATGGCGCTCTTCGCCAAAGACCACAATCTGATAAGCCGTATGCACGTTACGGTTAACGCACTCTTCAAGGAAATGATGGCCGACCATACCGTGTCCAACCACCACCAGCGTAGGTTTTGTCATAGCGTTGTGTCCTGCAACCTGCGGTTGCGTCGTCGTGAATTGATCGAACAGCCAGTCCACGCGTGCGGGAGCAGCCGTAGCCAGTAAATCGGTAAATGTCGCCGCGCTGCGGCAGTCCCCCATCAGCAGCACCCCTGCCAGCGCGCCGCGATGGATCAGTAAACGCCGGTAGTGCCGGGTCAGCGGGTCCCACGTGCTCCAGACCACATCGTCAGGCTGCATGGCCGCGCGTCCGGCGGTGAACAACTCCACGCCGGTAACCTTGAGGCGCATACCGCCGTCGGTCAGCGCAAAGGGTGACGCCACCTCTCCGGCAAGCCGGGCGGCGAGGATATCCGCCTGGGCAAGACAGGGGGCGACCAGGCCAAACGTCTGCCCGTCAATTTCGCAGCATTCGCCTATGGCGCTCACCTGCGGGACGGAGGTTTGCATCTGATGGTTAACCACAATGCCCCGGGCGCAGCGCAGACCGCTGGCTTTTGCCAGGGCGACGTCGGGCTGAACGCCGGTGGCGAGAACAACGCGAGCGGCATCAAGTCGCCGCTGGTTAAGCAACGTGACGGAGTCGGCAGCCACGGCTGCGATCCCGGTTGAGAGTTCGCAGCGAACGCCGCGCGCCGCCAGCGCCTCTTCCAGCAACAGCCCTGCCTGCTGGTCAAGCTGCTGATCCATCAGCCACGGCCCGCGATGCACCAGCGTGACGTTGTCACCGTTTCGTGCCAGCGCGGCAGCCGCCTCGACGCCCAGCACGCCGCCGCCCAACACCACCGAAGGACCGTCCGTGGCGAGAATCGCGCGGGTATCCTCAAGGGTGCGAAACGTGAAGACGTGCGGCGCCTCAAGCCCGGGTATCGGCGGCACAAAGGGCTGTGACCCGGTGGCAAAGACCAGTTCATCCCAACGCAGGGTCTGGTGCCGGGTGTGCACTTCCCGCCGCTCCCTGTCCACTGCAATTGCCTTTTCCCCTCTGAGGACGGTGACGCCGCGCTGGCGATACCAGTCATCGTCCTGCAGGCGAAGGGTCGCCGCCTGTTTTTCCCCGCCAAGCACCGGCGAAAGCTGGATGCGGTTGTAGGCGTGCTCAGGCTCGTCGCCAATGACCGTGATGGCAAAGCGACCGGGCGCGCGCTCGGTCAGTGAGGCAATCAGCCGCGTTGCTGCCATTCCATTACCGATAATCACCAGTCGCATCGTGGCCTCCTCGTTACGCCGCCTTAGGCTGTTTTTCATAGAGGAAATGCAGGATCTGCTGGCGCATGTGGTGATAGCGGCTGTCGTCAGCCAACTGTACCCGGTTGCGCGGACGCGGCAGGTCAACCTGGAGGATCTCCCCGACGGTGGCCGCCGGGCCGTTGGTCATCATCAGCACACGGTCAGAGAGCAGCACCGCCTCGTCGACATCATGGGTGATAAGCACGATGGTGGTGTTCAGCGCCTGCTGAATTTTCATCACCGAGTCCTGAAGGTGCGCGCGGGTCAGGGCATCCAGCGCGCCGAAAGGCTCATCCATCAGCAACACTTTGGGCTTCATCGCCAGCGCGCGGGCGATGCCGACGCGCTGTTTCATCCCACCGGAGATCTCCGACGGACGCTTGTGCAGCGCATGGCCCATCTGCACGCGATCGAGATTGTGTTCGATCCACTCCCTGCGCTCGGCCTTACTCATGGTGCGGCGAAACACCTGGTCCACCGCCAGCGCCACGTTGTCGAAGCAGGTGAGCCACGGCAGCAGCGAGTGGTTCTGAAACACCACCGCCCGCTCTGGCCCCGGCCCGGCGATTTCACGGTTATCGCAGATAATCCCGCCCTCCGTCGGCAATGCGATCCCGGCGATAAGGTTCAGCAGCGTGGATTTACCGCACCCGGAGTGACCAATCAGGCTGACGGTTTCCCCTTCATGGATATCAAACGAGACGTTTTGCAGCGCCAGAAACTCGCCGCTGGCGGTGGAAAAACGCTGGCTCACGGCCTGCACTTGAATTAACGGTTTCATAGTCACTCCTTATTTTTCCTGCCAGCTAAAACGGCGGGCGATCAGCATCAGCCCCTGCTCCAGCATCAGCCCGACCACACCAATGATGACGATGGCGATGAGAATGTTTTCAACGTTGAGGTTGTTCCACTCGTTCCAGATCCAGAAGCCGATCCCCACACCACCGGTCAGCATTTCGGCGGCGACGATCACCAGCCAGGCGATCCCTATCGACAGACGCACGCCGGTCAGTACCGCAGGCAATACCGCCGGGAAAAGAATGCGACGCAGGATGGTCCACTCGGAAAGCTGCAGCACGCGGGCGACGTTAAGATAATCCTGCGGGATCCGGCGCACCCCTTCGGCGGTGTTGATCACCATCGGCCAGATGGAGCAGATGAAAATGGTCCAGCTGGAGGCCGGCTCCGCTTTCTGGAACAGCAGCAGGCCGATGGGTAACCAGGCCAGCGGGCTGACGGGGCGCAGCAGCGCAATCAGCGGGTTGAACATGCGCGCGAAAAAGGTGAAACGGCCAATCAGAAAGCCCAGCGGAATACCGGCTATCGCCGCCAGGCCAAAGCCCACCGCCACCCGCTGGAGCGAGGCCAGCACGTTCCAGCCGATGCCCATATCATTCGGTCCGTCGCGGTAGAAAGGATCGGCAAACAGGGTTAACGCTGAATCCAGGGTGCTGAGCGGCGTCGGAAAGCCTTTACTGTTAATGGCGGCGAGCTGCCAGAGCACCACCATCAGCCCGAGACCGAGAAATGCCGGGATAATACGTTGCAGGAGGTCATTCATCCGGCGCGTAAACCCCGGTCCACGGCGGCGAACCGGCACCGGTGGCAGCGCGATCACCTCAGCGCTGACCGGCGTCTCTTGTGGCTGTGTATTTTGCAGATGCGACATAATCAGGCCCCTTTACGGTGAATAGCGAAGCGGTTGGCGTAACCGTCCGGATCGGTGCCGTTCCAGACGGTACCGTCCATCAGCGTGCTGCTGCGAAGCGGTGATGACGGCGTGGAAATGCCGCCGACGGCGGTTGCCGCGTCCTGCCAGACCGCGGTCTGGTTGATGCGTTGCGCGATGGCGTTATAGTCCGGGGCGGTCTTTAGCAAGCCCCAGCGGCGGAACTGGGTTAAGAACCAGGTACCGTCGGAGAGATACGGGTAGCTGACGGCCCCGTCATTGAAGAAGCGAATCGGGTGGTCATCCTGCCAGCGCTGCCCCAGACCGTTGTCGTACTCGCCCAGCATTCGCCCGGTGAGATACTGCTCTTTGCAGTTAAGCCATGCCCGACGGGAGAGGATCTGCGCGGTTTCGCGTTTGTTTTCCGGCGAGGCGTCTATCCAGCGGGCGGCTTCCAGCACCGCGCTCACCAGCGCCCGTGCGGTATGCGGGTTCTTCTCCACCCAGGCGCGGCGGGTGCCGAGGATTTTTTCCGGATGATCGGCCCAGATGGACTGGGAGGTGGCGGCGGTAAACCCAATGCGGTCATTAATGGCGCGCGCGTTCCACGGCTCACCGACGCAAAAACCGACCATGTTGCCTATGCGCATGTTCATCACCATTTGCGGGGGCGGCACCACCACGGTACGCACATCGTCAAACGGATTGATCCCGGCGCTTGCCAGCCAGTAGTACAGCCACATGGCGTGGGTGCCCGTCGGGAAGGTGTGGGCAAAGGTGTAAGTGCCGGGAGGCTGCTGAGCGACCCGCTTTTTCAGCCCGTCGAGATCGCGCACGCCCTTCTCTGCCAGATCGCTTGAGAGCGTAATCGCCTGGCCGTTCTGGTTAAGGGTCATCAGGTTTGCCATCTCCTGCGGCTTGCCGGCGATGCCCAGCTCAAGCCCATACAGCAGGCCGTAAAGAATGTGTGCGGCGTCCAGTTCACCGGCAACCAGCTTGTCGCGTACAGCCGCCCAGCTCGCCTCTTTGGTCGGCACGATGGTGATGCCGTACTTTTTATCAAACCCCTTCAGCGCCGCGATAACCACCGGCGCGCAGTCGGTGAGCGGGATAAACCCGATCCGCACCGTCTGCTGCTCCGGCCTGTCCGACCCCGCCGCCCACGCGGCCTGCATGATGCCGGGTAACAGCATTGCGCCGCTCGCCAGCATGCTGGCCTGCAAAAACCGCCGTCTCGACAAATCCGCCATAACCACTCCCGAAAAAAAGCCAAAAAAAAAGCGCCCGTCGGTGCCGGAGCACCGCTGGACGCCTTTATCCTGAAAACGCATGCGCCGCCGTTGGCGCACCGTCAATCTTTGTTAATCTGATAATGCAAAGGGGATGCCAGGTTTTAAACTGTTGTTTTCAGGGCTTCCCCGCCCGTTGCCCTCTCACGGCGCACCTCAATCAGGCATGACATGCCCGCTGATTGTGCAACTACGCTTTCGGCACGGGCTGCCAGAGGTTCTTCACGGTGAGCAGCGCATGGGCGATATCCACCATGCGCTGATTTTTGTCCATCGCCATTTTGCGCAGCGTTGTCCACGCCTGCTCTTCGCTCATAGCGTGATGCGTCATCAGGATGCTTTTGGCTTTGTCGATGGTCTTGCGCTCCTCCAGCGTTTCGCGCAGGGAGGCCAACTGACGGGAAAGACTGTCGATCTCACGTGCCTGCTCGCGCACCAGCGGCAGCAGAGGTTTATCCGGGAAATGGGTAAACGCCTCGTTGTCCTCGCAGACCCGCAGCGTGCGTTCATTCGCCCCGTGAATACGTTCATCCACCATCGCCATGAGATCAGCGATGGCTAACTCCTCCAGCGTGCGAAGGTGTTCCAGGCGTGCCGTCTGCAACGCAAACCACCTCAGGGCGGTGTTTCCCTTGTCCGCCGCCGGCTGACGGGTACAGGCCACGCGCCTGAGCTGCTCTGTTTCGAGGTCCGGCATACAGTTAAGCGCAAACGTCTCCTGCACATCGGCCCGGCTGTAAGACAAAAAAACCTCAAAGCAGGCCTGCTGCCCGTCGATACGGTCCACCAGCCGCTGGCGGGTTTCATCATCAAAAAAGCCCTGCGTGAAGCCCGTTGCGCCCAGCGCACGCTCCTGCCCTACCCACTCTTTGCCCTGCATCAGGCTATAAAGTGCGACAAACTGGCCCGCGATTTGCGGATCGTCAATGCTGTCATTGAGCTGAGGAATGATACTGAGCAGATGGCGAAGTATCCGGCTGTAGCGTTCCATCGCCTGCGGGGCCGTCACGTTTTGCCGTTCGACGTCGTCACGCAGCGCCGGAAGCAACGCCAGCGCGTGCAGCGCACCGGCAATGCGTTCGCACACCGCGCTGCCGGGCATCGGCGTTTGCAGGTTAAGCTGACGGTTGAACGCCGTCAGATTTTCATCGACCAGCGCCTTGCTGGCCCGACATTCCTGGCCGTAGAGCTGCCCCCGGGAGCAGAGCCAGACGTTTGACGCCCCGCGCTCGCACTGTAGCATATGCACCAGTCGGCTGATGCCGTTGACCAGCGCCCCCAGAACCGCCAGGGTATTAAGCTGCTCGCGGCGCATCACCGTGGCACGATGAAGCCATTCATTTGCGCCCGATAAACTGTCAGCCTTTATCGTCATACTCGCTCTCCGGTTCCCTATTCCCCGTAGAGCTAAGCAATATTCATGCCTTTTAACCGAACAGGAGTTTCCATGCAGAAGATTACGATTGTCGCCAACGGAGCGGCCTACGGCAGTGAATCCCTTTTTAACAGCCTGCGCCTGGCAATCGCCCTGTGCGAAAAAGAGCATCGCCCTGAACTGCGCCTCTTTTTGATGTCTGATGCGGTCACCGCCGGGCTGAAGGGGCAAAAACCTGCCGAGGGGTACAACATTCAGCAGATGCTCGAGATCCTGACGGCGCAAAACGTGCCGGTTAAGCTATGTAAAACCTGCACCGACGGGCGCGGCATCACCGGGCTGCCGCTGATTGACGGGGTGGAAATTGGCACGCTTGTTGAGCTGGCAGACTGGACTCTGTCCGCCGATAAAGTATTAACTTTTTAATAATAAACCCGGTTTAATATTATTTTCTAATGGACGCGGTTTCAGCATCAAGTTTGCCTGCCACATTGCCGATAGGCATGTAAACAACACAGCAGGTATTTCACTTATGTTCAGATCCATTCGCGCTCGCATTATCGCCGCGACGACGGGTTGTCTCGTCGTCGCCCTTCTTCTCAACACCATCATCAACTTTCAGGTCACGCGTCAGGATAACCAGCAGTCGCAGCGGGATATCCTCGCCAGCACCAGCGCCAGCCATAACATGGCCATTGCGGAGTGGGTAAAGGGTAAAATGACCGTGATCGCTTCCGCGCAGAGCGTGGCGCTGAGCGACGATCCGGTTCCGACCTTTAAGCAGCTCGCGCAGGCGGGTGGATTTACAAACGTCTACGTTGGCTATGCCAGCAAAACGGCAAAGTTCTCGGATCCTGCGGGGGTTCCGGCGGATTACGACCCGACCATCCGCCCGTGGTATCAGCAGGTGGTCAGCGCCGACGCGCCTGTGGTTACCGCCCCGTACGTCGACGCCGGCACCGGTAAGCTGGTGGTGACGTTTGCCGTCCCGGTGAAAGAGAATGGCGTGCTGAAAGCGGTTGTTGCCGGTGATGTAGCCATGGACAGCGTGGTGGCGAACGTGCGCGGTATTCATCCAACGCCTGAGAGCAGCGGGCTTTTGGTCGACAGCGATGGCACCGTGATTGCCGCCAACGACGCGGCGCTCACGCTCAAACCGTTCGGTGAATCCGTTAAAGGGGTCGATTTTGCCGCCCTGAAAAACGGTGCGCCCGTCGACGGCACGTTTAACGGCATAGCGAAAACCTTTGTGGCGACGGCCATTCCCGGCACGCACTGGATGCTGATTGTGGCGCTGGACAACAACGATGCCACTTCCGGCATGCGCGCGCTGCTGAAGGCCTCTGCGCTGTCGCTGGTGATCCTGGTCTTGCTGAGCGGCGCGGTGGTTCACATTGCCATTGCCCGTCTGCTGAAAAGGCTGTCGAATATCCGCGACGCGATGCACAGCATCGCCAACGGCACCAATGACCTGTCGCAGCGTCTGCCGGACAATGGCGACGATGAGGTAGCGCAAATCGCCCAGGCGTTTAACGCCTTCAGCGACAAACTCTCGGTGGTGATGGTGCAACTGCGCGATGCCAGCGCATCCGTGAAGAATGCGGCTAAGGAGATTGCCGCAGGCAACCAGGATCTTTCGGGGCGCACCGAGCAGGCCGCCTCCAGCCTGCGTGAGACGGCTAGCGCCGTAGAGCAGATCACCGCGTCGGTGACTCAGTCCAATGCGTCAGCGGCGCAAGCCAACGATCAGGCGAGCAAGGCCTCCGCCGCCGCTTCTCGCGGGGGCGAGGTGGTTTCCCAGGCCATCAGTACCATGCAGTCGATTGAGGTGGCGTCGGCAAAAATTGGCGATATCACCAGCGTGATTGACGGTATTGCCTTCCAGACCAACATTCTGGCGCTGAATGCCTCGGTCGAAGCGGCGCGCGCCGGCGAGCAAGGACGTGGGTTTGCCGTGGTGGCCGGGGAAGTGCGTAACCTTGCCAGCCGCAGTGCGCAGGCGGCGAAAGAGATCAAATCGCTTATCGACTCCACCACCGACAGCGTGTCAACCGGATCGCGCTATGTGCATCTGGCGGGTGACAGCATGAATGAGATCCGGGCCAGCATCGGCAGCGTCTCGGGAATCATGCGCGAAATCTCCATCGCCACCAGTGAGCAGATGAAAGGTATTCACGAGATAAACCACGCGGTGACGCATCTGGATCGGATGGTGCAGCAGAACGCGGAACTGGTGGTCGAGTCGGCCGCTGCGGCCAGCGCCCTGCAGAGCCAGGCGGGCGATCTGGCGGAAACGGCCGGGCATTTCCGCATTTAACCGTTCTGGCGCGCGAAGGCGTTAACGCGCGCCCGCCGGGGTCAGGCACAGCCCCGGCGCATTCCCTTCCAGCAGCGCTTTCACCTTCACCACCAGCTCATTCAGGCAATCATCTTTCATGCCAAGGCGGGTCAGCTCCTGATCGAGGGAGAAAAGGTACTGCGCGTTAGTGCCCAGCGGGCCGCTGGCGGCCGCGATCAGCGGAGCAATCACCTGCGTGCGGGTATCGGCTTCATACAGTGGATGGCGTGGGTCCATGATAAACACCAGCGCGTTGACGGTGCGGCCGTCGTCGAGTTCCAGCTTGCACCAGCTGGGCATGTAGCACCCGGTGATCATCTCGCGCTTCCAGAGCAGCGTCAGCTCCTCCTGCAGCGTGGGATCCGGCAGACGGTAGGCCACGCCCGTGGTGCGTCCGCCCTCTTTCAGTGCAAGCATGCGCCCTGGCTGACAGGCACTGCCGCGGCCCGCGGTCAGGCGCAGGCAAAACGCACGATGCCACCCGGGCAGCGTGCCCGTCGCCGATTCGACAAATTCGAGGGCCGGGTTCCACATCAGCGAACCGTAGCCAAAGATCCATACCGGGCCATCGTCAGGACGGCAGGAAAGCGTGGCAGCGAGCGACGCCGCACGTTGTTCAGCCGACCAGAGAAGCGATTCCTCAATAGCACCAAATGCCGTCTTACAATCCGCTTTCATCAAGAAATCACGCGTTAACACTTTATACCTCCGCCACTGCATGCTTCCTTGCGACCGCTGTAATCCGCCTTCCCGACATTATCTACTGGTCATTTTACCAGCAGGGGATTAACGATAAGCAATTCGCGGGCCAGTTGCAATACAACGGAAGTTCAACCGCCTTAAAAGTCAAAACAGGGCCAGGTAAGGGTTTCGCGGCTATTTCTTTTTATGCCATTTATCATCGTCTCCTTTCTCGTAATCATTTTTCACTGCCGCCCAGGCGACTTTATGGGCGGTCTCTTCCCGGCTGGCATCATCCCGGCGGTCATCTTTATCTTTATACTGATCCCAGGCGCTGTTAAACGCTTCTTTGTAAATATCCTGGGCATGGGCTGGCAGGACGTGCTGTACGCTATCGGGCAGTTCGCTTTTCGATTTATAGGGCATGGTTTACCTCACTTTTGTGTAAAAGGTTAAGTGTGGACGACGATGCCACAGGTTGCCACGCCGATTAAGAATTTGGATTAATACAAATATTAATTACCTGTTATTTATGAAGTATTCTCCTAAAAATGATCTTTTTGACCATCATCCTTAAATTTCTGCTAAAAGGGTAAAATTAAGTAAAAAATAAAGGGGAAATAGCAGAATTCTGTTAGTTTATTGACCTTAAAATTCTATCTATAATGACAACACCTGCATTGATGGAGAAGCACATGACAGCAGCACACGAGGCGGTTAAGACCCGCCACAAGGAGACGTCACTCATTTTCCCGGTTCTGGCACTGGCTGTGCTGCTCTTCTGGGGAAGCAGTCAGTCACTGCCAGTGGTGGTTGGTATCAATACCCTTGCGCTGGTCGGGATCTTAACCAGCGCCTTTAGCGTAGTCCGCCATGCCGACGTATTAGCCCACCGCCTGGGCGAACCGTACGGCTCCTTAATCTTAAGCCTTTCGGTCGTTATTCTCGAAGTCAGCCTGATCTCCGCCCTGATGGCAACGGGCGACGCCGCGCCTACGCTGATGCGCGACACCCTGTATTCCATCATCATGATTGTGACCGGCGGTCTGGTGGGCTTTTCGCTGTTACTGGGCGGACGTAAATTCGCAACCCAATATATGAATCTGTTTGGCATTAAACAGTACCTGATCGCCCTTTTCCCGCTGGCAATCATTGTGCTGGTCTTCCCGATGGCGCTGCCGGGGGCGAACTTTACCACCGGGCAGGCGCTGCTGGTTGCCCTGATTTCCGCAGCCATGTACGGCGTGTTCCTGCTGATCCAGACCAAAACGCACCAGAGCCTGTTTGTCTATGAGCATGAAGATGACGGCGACGACGATGATCCGCATCACGGCAAACCCTCGGCACACAGCAGCGCGTGGCACACCGTCTGGCTGATCGTGCATCTGGTTGCGGTTATCGCCGTGACCAAGATGAACGCAAACCCGCTTGAAACGCTGTTAACCGAGCTTAATGCCCCGGTTGCCTTTACCGGCTTCCTGGTAGCGCTGTTGATTCTCTCTCCGGAAGGACTGGGTGCGCTGAAAGCGGTGCTGAACAATCAGGTGCAGCGCGCCATGAACTTGTTCTTCGGTTCGGTGCTGGCAACGATCTCCCTCACCGTGCCGGTGGTGACCTTAATTGCCTTTATGACGGGTAATGACCTGCAGTTTGCGCTGGGCGCGCCGGAGATGATTGTGATGCTGGCCTCCCTGCTGCTGTGCCAGATTTCGTTCTCGACCGGGCGCACCAACGTGCTGAACGGTGCGGCGCACATGGCGCTGTTTATTGCGTATTTGATGACGATATTTGCGTAGCGTGTTTGCCGGGTAAGCGCAGCGCCACCCGGCAATAAACGCCATAAAAAAACCCGCCGAAGCGGGTTTTTTATTAGTTGCTGGTATCCAGCTCGTCGAAGCTCTTCACCAGATCGTCAATCGCTTTGATCTGTTTCAGGAAGGGTTCCAGTTTGTCCAGCGGCAGCGCGGACGGGCCATCGCACTTGGCGTTGGCGGGATCCGGGTGCGCCTCAATGAACAAGCCCGCCAGACCTGTCGCCATACCGGCGCGCGCCAGTTCGGTAACCTGAGCACGACGGCCGCCGGACGCCGCACCAAACGGGTCGCGGCACTGCAGAGCGTGGGTTACGTCGAAAATCACCGGAGACTGGTTAGAGACGTTCTTCATCACGCTAAAGCCCAGCATATCAACCACCAGGTTGTCATAGCCGAAGTTGGCTCCGCGATCGCACAGGATAACTTGGTCGTTACCGCCTTCGATAAACTTATCCACGATGTTGCCCATCTGCCCTGGGCTCACGAACTGCGGCTTCTTCACGTTGATAACGGCACCGGTTTTCGCCATCGCCGCCACCAGGTCGGTCTGGCGCGCCAGGAACGCAGGCAGCTGGATAACGTCTACCACGTCTGCAACAGGCTGCGCCTGTGAGGCTTCATGCACGTCGGTGATCACTTTAACGCCAAAGGTCTGCTTCAGCTCCTGGAAAATTTTCATCCCCTCTTCCAGGCCCGGGCCACGGTAAGAGTTGATGGAGGAGCGGTTGGCTTTATCAAAAGAGGCTTTGAACACGTACGGGATGCCCAGTTTCTGGGTCACGGTCACGTAGTGCTCGCAGATACGCATCGCGAGATCACGGGATTCCAGCACGTTCATACCGCCAAACAGCACGAACGGCAGGTCGTTTGCCACGTTGATATCACCAATGCTAACCACTTTTTGTTTCATAGGATCGCCTTATTCAGGTGTGAATCGGAATTAAGATTAATGCAGTGTAATTTGTTTGTGCGAGATCGCGTTAATCTGCGCGCGAATCATTTCGCTAATCGGATCTTCCGGACACTGTTCAACGAAATAACTCAAATCATTCAGCGCCACATGCTCGCAGTCGAGCTGGGCATAAATAAGCCCACGGTCGCGAATTTCATACGGATCTTCCGGGTTAAACTGCAGCAGCACCTCGCTTGCGCGTAAGGCCAGCTCCATCTGCCGCTCTTCCATCAGCGCGGACTTCAGCGTATCGAGCAGCTTGCGGATCACTTCTGCGTTATCCGCTTCGTCGAGATCTTCGTTAAACAACTCGGCGACCGGGCTAATGTTGCCTTTAAGCCAGACGTCCAGCGTGTGTTCATCCAGCGTGTCGCCGTTAAACGGATTGATTAACCACATCTCACCGTCCAGCCACTCCGCCCGCAGGATCATCTGCGTCGGGAAGATGACCGGCACCAGCGGAATATCCAGACGATGGGCGACCCACAGTAAAATAGCGCCCAGCGCGACGGCGCTACCCTGACGATTTTTCAGAACCTGATCCAGCCATAAGGCGTCAGACAGGCGATACACGCCACGCGTGTCGCAAAAACCCCATTCGCCGTAGAAAAGCTCCACCAGCTTTTCAAGCTGCCAGTCCTGCGGACGCGCCTGATTGATCTCCTCACGCGCCAGGCTGACCAGCTTCTCCAGCTCCGCGTAAACGAACTGCGACGTAAAGTCGTCGCGGATCATCTCTGAAATCAAGATCATGCCATCGCAGAGCGGCACTTTATTAAATTCGAAATCGGCTAAGGACCTCATGACTTACCCCAGTATCGGTATTCTTGTGGTGGCGAGTTTAATGATGATGTACAGCACCACCAAACCCAGCAGAAAGGCGATAAACCCGGTCTGCTGGCTGCGCGGACGACGACGCCCAAGCGCGATAAAACCCAAAACGATGTAGATGATAACGCCAAACAGCTTTTCAGTCAGCCATGCGCCTTTATCAGTAAATGGCAGATAGCCCGTTTTCCACATCAACCCGGCCCCGGAAAGGAACAGCAGTGTGTCGATACAGTGCGGCGCAATACGCACCCAGCGGGCGTCAATCAACGGATTATTGCTGTAACGCCACGCGTAGCGGACGATAAAGAACGCTATCGTCAACGCGACACACACAAGGTGGACGGTAATCAGCACGGTAAAAAGACTCATGCCCATTGACCCAGCGTCAGGCGTTCGTTGCCGCCATAATCACGACAGGTTTCGACGCCCGTGTAGCCCGCGCGGGTGAACAGGTCACGCACCGCCTCGCCCTGGGTCCAGCCATGTTCCACCAGCAGCCAGCCGCCGTGAAGCAAATGTTGTCGTGACGTTGTCACAATGTGATCGAGATCGGCAAGCCCCTCGCCGGAGGCCACCAGCGCCGTGCGCGGCTCAAAGCGAACGTCACCCTGCGCCAGATGGGGGTCTTTTTCGTCGATGTAGGGGGGATTACTGACAATCATCCCAAAGCTGCGCGCCTCAAGCGCGCTGAACCAGCTGCTTTGCAGCACCGTCACGTTGCACAGCTCAAGGCGCTGGACGTTGCGCTGCGCCAGCGCGACCGCATCAGGCATCAGATCGACGGCCGTTACGCTGCAATCAGGACGCTCGCTGGCAAGCGCCAGGGCAATCGCGCCGGTGCCGGTACCCAGATCAAGGATCGCCGTACTCTGCTCTGGCAGACGGGCCAGCGCCTGTTCGACCAGACACTCGGTGTCCGGGCGGGGGATCAGCGTAGCGGCAGAGACATACAGCGGCAGCGACCAGAACTCGCGCTCGCCGACCAGGTGCGCCACCGGCTCACCGGTCTTACGGCGGGCAAGCAGCGCCGAAAGCGCCGCTTCCTGTTCTGCGGTCAGCGCCGTCTCGCCGAAGGCAAGCAGCCAGGTACGGGTTTTCCCCGTCACATGCTCCAGCAAAATTTCGGCGTCGCGTTTAGGGCTTTCACTCTCTGAAAGCGCACTGGCGGCGTGGCGTAACCAGTGTTGAAAATCCATTATTCCTGCTCGGACAGGGCCGCCAGCTGGTCGGCCTGGTATTCCTGTACGATAGGCTCAATCAGCATATCGAGCTTACCTTCCATGGTTTCATCCAGGCGGTAGAGCGTCAGGTTGATGCGGTGATCGGTTACGCGCCCCTGCGGGAAGTTGTAGGTGCGGTTACGATCGCTGCGATCGCCACTGCCCAGCAGGTTGCGACGGGTAGAGGCTTCCGCCTGCTGGCGCTTCGCCACTTCGGCGGCACGGATACGTGCGCCCAGTACGGACAAGGCTTTGGCTTTGTTCTTGTGCTGGGAACGCTCGTCCTGACACTCCACCACGATGCCAGTCGGCAGGTGGGTAATACGGATCGCGGAGTCAGTGGTGTTAACGTGCTGACCGCCCGCGCCCGAGGAGCGGAAGGTGTCGATACGCAGATCCGCCGGGTTAATGTCCGGCAGTTCGGCTTCCGGCAGCTCAGGCATCACCGCAACGGTACAGGCCGAGGTGTGGATACGCCCCTGGGATTCCGTTGCCGGTACGCGCTGCACGCGATGGCCGCCCGATTCAAACTTCAGTCGCCCGTACACGCCGTCGCCGCTGATCTTGGCGATAACTTCTTTAAAACCACCGTGTTCGCCTTCGTTGGCGCTCAGGATCTCGACGCGCCAGCGACGCGCTTCAGCATAGCGGCTGTACATGCGGAACAGGTCACCGGCAAACAGCGCCGCCTCGTCACCACCGGTTCCGGCGCGCACTTCAACAAAGGCGTTACGTTCATCATCCGGATCTTTTGGCAGTAAGAGCACCTGGAGCTGCTGCTCCATCTCTTCAGAACGCGCTTTGGCGTCCTGCAACTCTTCCTGCGCCATTTCACGCATTTCAGGGTCGTCGAGCATCATCTGCGCGGTTTCAATATCGTCCTGGACCTGTCGCCAGTCGGTATAGCATTTTGATACATCACTTAACTGCGCGTATTCCCGCGACAGCGCGCGAAAACGTTCCTGGTCTGCAATGGTCCCGGCATCGCCGAGCAGCGCCTGGACTTCTTCATGGCGCTCGTGCAGAGCTTCCAGTTTGGCGACGATAGAAGGCTTCATAGGCGTAAGTGCACCTTGTAATGGAAAATGGGTATAGGGCGCTATTCCAGCCCGAGGCTGTTGCGCAGAATAGTCAGGCGTTCATCATCCCCGTCCCGGGCGGCCTGCTGAAGTGATTTGGTTGGTGCATGGATCAGGCGGTTGGTCAGTTTCCAGGCCAGATCCTGCATGATAGCGCTTGCGTCTCCGCCCTGTTCAAGGGCAGCCAACGCTTTAGCCGTCAGGTCATCACGCACCTGTTCGGCCTGTCCGCGATAGTCGCGGATGGTCTCGCTGACGCTTTGCGCGCGCAGCCAGGCCATAAACTCGCTGGTTTCCTGCTCAACAATGGTTTCCGCCTGCACCGCCGCCGCTTTACGCTGGGCGAGGTTGTGCGAAATGATGCTTTGCAGATCGTCCACGCTGTAAAGATAGGCGTTTGCCAGTTTGCCGACTTCAGGTTCGACATCGCGCGGGACGGCGATGTCCACCAGCAGCATCGGCTGATTACGGCGGGATTTCAGCGCGCGTTCCACCATCCCCTTGCCAATGATCGGCAGCGGGCTGGCGGTAGAACTGATGATGATGTCTGCCTCTTTCAGGCGTTCATCGATGTCGCTCAGCGCAATCACCTCGGCACCCACTTCTTCCGCCAGAACCTGCGCGCGTTCACGGGTGCGGTTGGCAATAATCATCTTTTTCACTTTGTGTTCGCGAAGGTGTCGCGCCACAAGTTCTATGGTTTCACCCGCGCCCACCAGCAGCACCGTCACGGTCGATAACGACTCAAAGATTTGGCGCGCCAGGGTACAGGCGGCGAAAGCAACAGAAACCGCACTGGCACCAATGTCGGTTTCGGTTCGCACACGCTTCGCCACGGAGAATGATTTCTGGAACATGCGTTCCAATTCGCTGGCCTTAAGATGCCCTTTATGTGAATCCGCAAACGCTTTTTTCACCTGACCGAGGATCTGTGGCTCGCCCAACACCAGCGAATCGAGACCGCTGGCCACGCGCATCAGGTGGCTGACCGCGTCGTTGTCCTGATGCCAGTACAAACTGTTGCGCAGCTCTTCTTCGTTAAGGTTGTGGTAGTCGCAAAGCCAGCGGATCAGCGCTTCGTGCAGGTTGTCCTGCTCTTCTACGCTCAGATAAAGCTCGGTACGGTTGCACGTCGAGAGTACCACGCCCCCCTGCACCATCGGCTGTGCAAGCAGGCTGTCCAGCGCCAGGTCGAGCGTATCCGGCGAAAACGTAACGCGTTCTCGCAGCGAAACCGGGGCCGTTTTGTGGTTAATGCCGAGTGCTAATAGGGTCATGTGAGCGGGAGTAGTACCAGCGTTAATAAGGTTAGCAGGTCGCATCATACAGGATGCGCGAGATCAATAAAAGAGACCGCATCCTTTCGGAGTAATAGCTTACAACGCGCTTTGAGACAATTTGAACGTAGACGCTGCCACTGCGGGACGCTAGCATTAACAGTTATAACTGCAACGTATCTCAAGGATTTGTCATCATTATGACCCGACTGATTCGCCTGCTGCCTCTGGCGGCCCTGGTTCTGACCGCGTGTTCTATCACCCCTCCTAAAGGGCCAGGCAAAAGCCCTGACTCACCGCAGTGGCGTCAGCACCAGCAGGACGTGCTGAAACTGAGTCAGTACCAGACGCGCGGTGCGTTTGCCTATCTCTCCGACGATCAAAAAGTGTATGCACGCTTCTTCTGGCAGCAAACCGGGCAGGATCACTATCGCCTGCTGCTGCTGAACCCGCTTGGCAGCACCGAGCTGGAGCTTATTGCTAAACCGGGTGAAGCGCAGATCACCGACAATAAAGGCCAGCACTACACCGCGACCGATGCCGAAGAGATGATTGGCAAGCTGACCGGGATGCCGATCCCGCTCAACAGCCTGCGCCAGTGGATCCTGGGCCTGCCGGGCGAGGCGACGGATTACACCCTTGACGATCAATACCGTCTGAGCCAGGTGAACTACACCCAGAACGGCAAAAGCTGGAAAGTGGTGTACAGCGCCTATGACAGCAAAACGCAGCCGTCACTGCCGTCAAATATGGAGCTGACGCAGGGCAGCCAGCGCATCAAGCTGAAAATGGACAACTGGATCGTGAAATGATGACCCAGTGGCCCTCTCCAGCAAAACTTAACCTGTTTTTATACATTACCGGGCGGCGAGCTGACGGGTATCACACCCTGCAAACGCTGTTTCAGTTTGTCGATTACGGCGACACGATCACCATCGACCTGCGCCAGGACGGGCAGATCTGCCTCCTCACGCCAGTGGACGGCGTGGAACAGGAAGATAACCTGATTGTGCGCGCCGCGCGTCTGCTGATGAAGGCAGCGCACGACACCGGGCGTTTACCTGCCGGAAGCGGAGCAGATATTAGCATTGTGAAGCGTCTGCCCATGGGCGGCGGCCTGGGGGGTGGGTCTTCCAACGCGGCAACGATTCTGGTGGCGTTAAATCATCTCTGGGGCTGTGGCCTGTCGAAAGACGAACTGGCGACTCTGGGGTTGACGCTGGGCGCAGATGTCCCGGTGTTTGTGCGGGGCCATGCCGCATTTGCAGAAGGCGTGGGCGAAGTGCTCTCGCCGGTACAGCCGCCGGAAAAGTGGTATCTGATTGCCCATCCTGGCGTGAGCATTCCCACGCCCGTCATCTTCAACGATCCGGACCTGCCGCGAAATACCCCGACGCGGTCAATAGAAACGTTATTAAAATGTGAATTCAGCAACGATTGCGAGGTTATCGCAAGAAAACGTTTTCGCGAGGTTGATGCCGTGCTTTCCTGGCTGTTAGAATACGCGCCGTCGCGCCTGACTGGCACAGGGGCTTGTGTCTTTGCTGAATTTGACACCGAGTCCGCCGCTCGTCAGGTGCTTGAGCAAGCGCCGGTTTGGCTGCATGGTTTTGTAGCGCGCGGGATGAATACCTCCCCGCTACAGCATGCCATTCTGGCGCAGACTGAGTTTCGGTGACAACGTCACCCTGTTCCAGACGTTGCATCGCGCTCTTTAATACACCGCCTGGATAGCTTTCGCTTAGGCCCCGCAGTTTGCGGCGAAGCTATCCACCACTGGACGCATGCCTGAGGTTATCTCGTGCCTGATATGAAGCTTTTTGCTGGTAACGCCACCCCGGAACTAGCACAACGTATTGCCAACCGCCTGTACACTTCCCTCGGCGACGCCGCTGTAGGTCGCTTTAGCGACGGCGAAGTCAGCGTACAAATCAATGAAAATGTACGCGGTGGTGATATTTTCATCATCCAGTCCACCTGTGCTCCAACCAACGACAACCTGATGGAACTGGTTGTTATGGTCGATGCCCTGCGCCGTGCTTCTGCAGGACGTATCACTGCTGTAATCCCTTACTTCGGCTATGCTCGCCAGGACCGTCGCGTCCGTTCCGCGCGTGTACCTATCACCGCAAAAGTGGTTGCTGATTTCCTCTCAAGCGTGGGCGTTGACCGCGTTCTGACCGTTGACCTGCACGCAGAGCAGATTCAGGGCTTCTTCGATGTTCCGGTTGATAACGTATTCGGCAGCCCAATCCTGCTGGAAGACATGCTGCAGCTGAACCTGGACAACCCAATCGTGGTTTCTCCGGATATCGGTGGTGTGGTACGTGCCCGTGCCATCGCTAAGCTGCTGAACGATACCGACATGGCGATCATCGACAAGCGTCGTCCGCGCGCTAACGTTTCTCAGGTGATGCACATCATCGGTGACGTTGCTGGTCGCGACTGCGTGCTGGTTGATGACATGATCGATACCGGCGGTACGCTGTGTAAAGCGGCGGAAGCGCTGAAAGAGCGTGGTGCTAAACGCGTATTCGCCTACGCGACTCACCCGATCTTCTCCGGTAATGCGGTGAATAATCTCCGCAACTCCGTTATCGACGAAGTTGTGGTGTGCGATACCATCCCACTGAGCGACGAGATCAAAGCGCTGCCAAACGTGCGCACCTTGACCCTGTCCGGGATGCTGGCAGAAGCGATTCGTCGTATCAGCAACGAAGAATCCATCTCTGCAATGTTCGAACACTAATCGAACACGGCCGAAAAACCCGCTGCGGCGGGTTTTTTTGTCTCTGTATTTTATTTGTATGACTAATGCCTCCTTCACCTGCCATTTATATGACAGATGATGCGCACACGGATGATAGATAATTGTGAAAAACGTCACTTCCTCACATGTTCTTCCCTTTCGCGCCCTCATCGACGCCTGTTGGAAAGAGAAATACACCTCGTCACGCTTTGTCCGTGACCTGATTGCCGGGATTACCGTCGGCATTATTGCCATCCCGCTAGCAATGGCGCTGGCGATTGGTAGCGGCGTCGCGCCGCAGTACGGGCTGTACACCTCGGCCGTTGCCGGGATAGTGATTGCCCTGACCGGCGGGTCGCGCTTTAGCGTGTCTGGTCCCACCGCCGCCTTTGTGGTGATCCTCTATCCGGTTTCTCAGCAGTTTGGTCTGGCAGGGCTGCTGGTCGCCACCCTGATGTCCGGCGTCTTTCTCATTCTGTTCGGTCTGGCCCGCTTTGGCCGCCTGATTGAATATATTCCCCTTTCCGTGACGCTGGGGTTCACCTCCGGGATTGGTATCACCATCGGGACCATGCAGATCAAGGATTTTCTCGGCCTGCAGATGGCGCATGTCCCGGAACACTATTTGCAGAAAGTGGGCGCGCTGTTTATGGCGCTGCCAACGGCTAATTTGGGCGACGCCGCCATCGGGATTGTGACCCTCGGCACGCTGATCGTCTGGCCGCGTTTGGGGATTCGCCTTCCGGGGCATCTGCCTGCCCTGCTGTTGGGCTGCGCGGTGATGGGCGTCGTGAATCTGCTCGGCGGCCACGTCGCGACCATCGGCTCGCAGTTCCACTATATTCTGGCAGACGGCTCACAGGGTAACGGCATCCCACAACTGTTGCCGCAACTGGTGCTGCCGTGGGACATGCCCGGCTCGAGCTTTACCCTGAGCTGGGATTCTCTGCAAGCGCTGCTGCCTGCCGCGTTCTCGATGGCGATGCTGGGGGCGATTGAATCGCTGTTGTGCGCCGTCGTGCTGGATGGCATGACCGGCACCAAACATAAAGCGAACAGCGAGCTGGTCGGCCAGGGCCTGGGCAATATCATTGCGCCGTTCTTCGGGGGCATTACCGCTACGGCGGCGATTGCCCGTTCTGCCGCGAACGTCCGCGCAGGTGCAACGTCACCGGTTTCAGCGGTCATTCACTCTGTGCTTGTGATCATGGCCCTGCTGATCCTCGCCCCGCTGCTCTCCTGGCTGCCGCTTTCCGCTATGGCCGCCCTGCTGCTGATGGTCGCCTGGAACATGAGTGAGGCGCATAAGGTCGTGAACCTGCTGCGTCGTGCGCCGAAAGACGACATCATCGTCATGCTGATCTGTATGTCGCTGACCGTGCTGTTCGATATGGTGATCGCCATCAGCGTTGGCATTGTGCTGGCCTCGCTGCTGTTTATGCGCCGCATCGCGCAGATGACGCGCCTTTCAGCGGTTAACGTTGAAGTGCCTGACGATGTTCTGGTGCTGCGCGTGATCGGCCCGCTGTTCTTTGCCGCCGCAGAGGGGCTGTTCAGCGAGCTGGAATCGCGCATCGCGGGCAAACGCATTGTGGTGCTGAAGTGGGATGCCGTCCCGGTACTGGATGCTGGCGGTCTTGATGCCTTCCAGCGGTTTGTTGCCCGTCTGCCGGAAGGCTGCGAGCTGCGGATTAGCAACCTTGAGTTTCAGCCGCTGCGCACCATGGCGCGCGCGGGCGTACAGCCGATCCCTGGCCGCCTCGCCTTTTATCCTAACCGTGACGCCGCATTAGCCGATCTGTAATCCATAAAAAAAACGACTCCGAAAGGAGTCGTTCGCATATTCTTAAATCCGTTCTGTTAGCTGTGCTTATGCTGGTCGCGGCGGCAGCGTTTATCATAATGGCGCACCCACCAGTATCGGTCGCTCACCTGCTCATGGCCGCTGACGCGAGCACCTGCCAGCCACAACACCGCACCGAGGAAAATGCTCAGCACCGCGCCGTGCGCGAAGTATTGCGGGAGGTCAAGCTGCGGCAATTGGTTTAAAATAGAATAACCCACACCGGCTACCATCACGAACAGTCCCAACCCCATCAGCACGTTACCGAGTAACGAAGCGTTTTTGCGTTTCATGTGTCACCTCCGGAACCTTGGGTTGTAGGGAATAAGTCCCTATTCCTTGTGTGTAAAGTATAGACAACAGGGCTTATATGAGTTGAGTGAATGATCACATTTACGGAACATGCCCAGACAAAAGTTTACAAATAAGCCCCTGTACAGCTTGAAATTCTAATGGTTCAGATCCGCAATTATTCATCTTTTGGCGTTCCTGGCGCAGAACTTTGTCAAGCGCCTCGCCAGACAGTAAACTACGCCCCGGATCCAGAACCCATTAGGAAATGAATCGTGACGATTAAACTGATTGTCGGCCTTGCTAACCCAGGCGCAGAGTATGCGGCCACCCGCCATAACGCGGGTGCCTGGTACGTCGACCTGCTGGCTGAACGATTACGTGCTCCCCTTCGAGAAGAGCCGAAATTCTATGGCTACACCTCGCGCATCAACCTTGCCGGTGCGGACGTGCGTCTGCTGGTGCCTACCACCTTTATGAACCTGAGCGGAAAAGCGGTCGCGGCGATGGCGACGTTTTATCGCATCAATCCGGATGAAATTCTGGTTGCCCACGATGAGCTGGATCTGCCGCCGGGCGTGGCAAAGTTCAAACTCGGCGGCGGTCACGGCGGCCATAATGGTCTGAAAGACATTATCAGCAAGCTGGGCAATAATCCCAATTTCCACCGTTTGCGCGTGGGAATCGGCCATCCGGGCGATAAAAACAAAGTTGTTGGCTTTGTGCTCGGTAAACCCCCGGTTTCTGAGCAAAAATTAATTGACGAGGCGGTAGACGAAGCCGTGCGTTGCACCGAAATCTGGCTGCAGGATGGCTTAACAAAGGCAACGAACCGTCTTCACGCCTTTAAAGCGCAATAATCCGCGCCGTTTGGCATTTTTACCGCGCACCGTGCGGGTTACGTGTATAATAGGCGTAGTTATTTACTTTTCTTCAATCGGTTAACGCTAACGGATTGATTATCAAGATATTAAGGTGATTTAGAAATGGGATTCAAATGCGGTATCGTCGGTCTGCCAAACGTGGGCAAATCCACCCTGTTTAATGCGCTTACCAAAGCGGGTATCGAAGCGGCGAACTTCCCGTTCTGTACCATCGAACCCAACACCGGCGTCGTTCCAATGCCCGACCCGCGTCTCGATCAGCTTGCGGAAATCGTTAAGCCGCAGCGCATTCTGCCTACCACCATGGAATTCGTGGACATCGCGGGCCTGGTAAAAGGGGCGTCCAAAGGCGAAGGTCTGGGTAACCAGTTCCTGACCAACATCCGCGAAACCGAAGCGATCGGCCACGTTGTGCGTTGCTTTGAAAACGACAACATCATCCACGTTAACAATAAAGTGGATCCGGCTGATGACATCGACGTGATCAATACCGAGCTGGCGCTGTCTGACCTCGACACCTGCGAGCGCGCGATTCACCGCGTGCAGAAGAAAGCCAAAGGCGGCGACAAAGACGCGAAGGCCGAGCTGGCCGCGCTGGAAAAATGCCTGCCACAGCTGGAAAATGCTGGCATGCTGCGCGCACTGAAAAACCTGACGGAAGAAGATAAGGCGGCGATCAAATACCTGAGCTTCCTGACCCTGAAGCCAACCATGTATATCGCTAACGTCAACGAAGACGGTTTCGAGAACAACCCATACCTGGACAAAGTGCGCGAAATCGCCGCGGCGGAAGGCTCTGTGGTGGTTGCCGTGTGTGCAGCCGTTGAATCTGATATCGCTGAACTGGACGATGCCGACCGTGACGAGTTCATGGCCGAGCTGGGTCTGGAAGAGCCAGGCCTGAACCGCGTGATCCGCGCGGGCTACGAGCTGCTGAACCTGCAAACCTACTTCACCGCTGGCGTGAAAGAAGTGCGTGCCTGGACCATCCCTGTTGGTGCAACGGCTCCGCAGGCGGCAGGTAAGATCCACACCGACTTCGAGAAAGGTTTTATCCGCGCACAGACTATCGCGTTTGAAGACTTCATCACCTACAAGGGTGAGCAAGGCGCGAAAGAAGCCGGTAAGATGCGTGCGGAAGGTAAAGACTACATCGTGAAAGATGGCGACGTGATGAACTTCCTGTTCAACGTCTAAATTAGTTTTGTTGTCTCATGAGGTTTCGCTGAATCTCATAACAACGGCGAAACCCTATTAAATCCACGCAATTGCGTGGATTTTTCATTTCACAATGTCGCAATTCATCTCGTAACAACGCTGTCAAAAAAGAGTACATGGATGAGTACAACATTCTTCCATCTTCATTTTAAGTCAGTACAATAACGGTATAATAAATAAAAAAGGCCCCGTTATGCTCAACGATACGCAAAGCCGCACTGCCAAGCCGAAAGAAAAACTCTATCGACTTAATGATTTCAACGGTCTCTACCTCGAAGTGTAACCCAGGGGCAAAAAGGCCTGGCGCTATCGGTTTAAACTCAACGGTAAATCCAGCATGTTTGCGCTAGGTGATTACCCGACGGTCAAACTTGCAGAAGCTCGCGAGCAAGCGCGAAAGCAGGTCGCGGATGGAGTTAGTCCAACACAGGCTCGTCAGTTAGATAAGATTCGCAAGATCAACGACGCATCCAACACCTTTGAGCTAATCGCCAAAGAGTGGTTGCAGATGAAAGACTGGGCCGAAATCACCAAAACGCGGCGACTGGATATGCTTGAACATGTGGTCTTTCCCGCAATCGGTAAGCTCCCGGTCAGAGAGATAACCCCACACCACATTCTTAAAATTCTTCAGGAAACTGCTAAACGAGGAGCACCGAATGTTGCCGCTGAAGCCCGTCGCACCATTTCATCAGTTTTTGTGTTGGCAGTCGCGACGCTTAGAGCTGATAGCGATCCTGTCTGGCCAGTGCGTAAGGCGATTCCGGCAAATAAGACACAGCACAAACAGGCATTAAACCCACAGCAAATCGGGAAGCTATTAAGCTGTTTTGATAATAGTCGCGGCTCGTATCAGGTTAACTATTGCATGTGGCTTATGTGGTGGACATTGGCGCGTCCTGCAGAAGCCACCGAAGCAGAATGGACAGAATTCGATCTTGATAACGCCCTGTGGACCATTCCAGCAGCGCGAATGAAAGCTCGCAGAGAACACGTTATTCCCCTGCCCTCTCAAGCTGTCAAAACTCTTAGAACGCTACAAGGATTAACCGGGCATCGACAGCACCTTTTCCCGGGCCGAGATAACCCACGTGGCCCGATGACATCGCACTCTCTGCGCCAGCTACTTAAAAGCCTCGGTTGGAGTAGCATTTATAGCCCCCATGCTACCAGAACTACAGGAAGTACGCGTTTAAACGAAATGGGCTATCGACCTGATGCTATTGAAGCTCAACTTGCACACGCTGATACCAACAATGTTCGTCGCACGTACAACCATGCAACTTATCTTGATGAGCGTAAAGTGATGATGCAGGAATGGGCTGATAAACTTGATGAATGGGTAAGCAGTACTGACAGCAGTGCTGATGTTTCGTAAACGATGATGCATTGGTGTGTTTATACTGATTATTAAAGATAATGCCCCATGAAATTATAAAAACCACACTTTAGCCTATGCTTTAGTAACCATCTGATTTTGTGAATATTGTTTGCTGTACTCATCCAGCGTTATAATCTCTCTGTTTTCCATCCCTCTAATAATGTAAATAGACCCATTTTAGTTCCACGAACCTTTTGAGATTTCCGTGATTTCAGCCACCAGCCGATACTCTTCCAGTGTCAGGGGATTTAGGAATTCGTGGGGGCGGCTTCCAGCAGTTGTTTCGCTTCATCTTGGCTTTGTGCGCAGTCAACTTATCTTGACTGGTATAAATCCATTCAATCACCTGTGAAGTAGACAGGACAAGCTAGCCATTGCCCCCAGAACGGTCGTTGCCATGTTGCATTTGTTTAGTACCTTCAACGTCAATCTTGCTACAGGAGATCACTGCCTCCCCCTTCACCACCCAGTCATAGACGGTCTGGCGGCTTACACCAATGTGATGGGCATAAGCTGCATTAGTTAACAACAGATACATGCTATAAAAATTAGTATACCCAACCACATTATAAGTTTACTTAAGAAGCGTATTTCTACTCTTTATTAATAAATTCATCTGGAAGTGATAAATGGAGATTGTAGCGCACCGGGTTCGCTTTCACTGGATTTTTATTAAAAACTATTTCATATTTTGGGAATGTAGGGAAAGCCAAAGTCACACATGACAAAAATACTTCTTCGAAGAATGTAATCAGAAACAAAAGTATTTCATTTGCTTCTTCATGAACATACTTAAACCCCTGTCCTTTTAACCCCCATTTGGGAGGATTTAATTCGTTTCCATTTTCAAATTTAAAGTTATTAACTATCAATGGTGTATCAGTTGTGGCGGCGTGTTCCTGAGCATTTCTAAGGCTATATATATGCTCACACATCGGCAAGTGCTCGTTTAGAACATTAATTAGCATTGTCGCATCCTGGTGATTGGCCTTTACATCCTGTAACAACCTATCAATTCGCCCATGTTTGCTCTTTAATGGTAAGAAAAAATTCACCATCACAGAAACTTCCTGAATGCATCGCTTAGCTGAAATTAAAAAATCCGTTGCATATCCATCAAGACCTTTTAGCTGAGGGAAGTAAGCATGAGCCTTGCCGTTCATGACATTTTCATTATCAATAAATTTATTGATTTCAATATTTGAATTATCTATTAAAGACTGCAAAGACAGCAAATAATTCAACAGAACATTTTTAATGTCTCTGGCCTTACCAATGATTTGAATGCGGTTACTATCTTCATTGGAGTAAAGTTGCCGTAAAAATTCATCAGTTAGAATTACTGTATTAGCAACCAAGGGGTTAGATGCTCCAAAATCAGAAACTTTAGTGTATATCCAAGGCACATTTTGATGTTCTCTCTCAGGATCAATACTATCTGGAGTCATGAGTTTATATGTAGATTCTTCTGTGTAAACCTCCATAAACTCACCAAAATTTATCATGGAAATTATTTCGCCCTTCTCTCCTTCAGGCAAACCAAACGAACCAGGTTCATCGCGTGAATTCATAACCCCTCCATAAACACAATACTTTTAATTATAGCATCAGCAAAAGCGCCAGTTCATGAGGCTTTTCGCACAATTAGTTACAGGGAGCTCTTTTTCACTCCCTCAATCTCCGCCTGACACACATCATCATTTGCAAATGAGTATTGGAGGTAGGCATATCCTTTTAAGTGCTATTGTAAGCACCCCCCTTTTAGTTCCACGCAATTTTGAGATCCCGACATAATGACATGAAATATCAGCGAATAGGGAGAACTTTCAATATTTCTGAGGGCTAACAGGGGCTATCTGCTCCTGCTCGATCCAAGGTAGATTCTTAATTTGGAGTTTCGCTAGATCTCTATAAAGCGCTAAAATAGCTGGATAGTGCTTTGCTGACTCCAGCGCCTGCATTAATTCGACTATAGGTTTATCAACGAGCTCATCATCAGCCTGAGTCAATGCTTCAGCCTCCACCCCCATCAGATATGGCTGAATATCAATATCAAGTCGCTTCGCCAAAAATGCAAGAATACGATAGCCACCGGCATCTCGATCACCCCAATGGTAAATCGGTATCTCCATACGCAGTTCAGCGATAATGATCTCTATTACATGTACCCAAGAGCGCGGCGGGAAGCCGGCGGTGTAAATAATCACACCCAAATCATCAATTTCGCGCACATACCGCTCGAAACTAGCACGATTTTCAATGAAAAGCACATAGGGTGGCCGTTGTCCCCACACAATGCCTTTGACTTCATCCGGGGAAACACCGATTCCGTAGTGGAGTGCAGATAAATCGATAATCCCCCTGCAATGCAACAACCCATTGGCTTTGAAACGCATTGGTATTGGGTATTTACTAATCCCAAAATACTCCAGCAGCTTAACGCCATCGTCAAGCAAATCCACAACATCATCGTCAATATGCGGCAACATCAACTTTCGAATAAGACCGGAAAAGCTCTTACATTCTAACTTCTTGGAGTTGCCATACAACATGGCACTGAGGGTCCGAATATCGGGAACATTCTCAGAGACAGGCAGTTGAACGATCCACTCAATAACTTTCATTGCATCAAAAAGTCGGTCTGCCTGGTTGCGATTCACACCACAAAACGTCTTGTTGCTCGACCATTCCTTGGCAATCTCCAGCTTCGTATTATCCCACCAAGGTACATTGAACACCGTTGTCTCTAAATGCCGAAATGAAACTTTGATTTCATCAGCCTGTGGTATAACTCCCTGACTATCCATTAATCTGTAGCCATCAACGATCTGGATATACTCAATATGTTTAAACGCTCCCAGCGCGACTTTACGCTGATAGTGGATATTCAAGTATGCAATGGATTCCAACGTCTTATGCAACGCCGTTTTGGTACTATTATTGAGGGCGAAGTACCAACGATAGGCGTGATCTGTGATACGTATCCTGCACTCAAGTTCCACACCTTCTGGTTTATCTATCTTCTTGATCAATTGATTGATGAACTTCTCAACATAAGAGTTCATATCATTCAACCATCTCGGCTTTAGCTTTCAATTCAGCAGCGCGTTCAGCCACAAGCTCTGGATGGTAAACTGGATTACGTTGGTCTATAAGATCCTGACCTGCCTCGAAAATCTGCGTGTGGTCAATCACCACATCTCTGTCCTCACGGCAAATGGTATAAATTTGATCCATCTCTTTACCAATTTTCAGAGTCACTTCTGGCGGGGCAGCAATCAGTAATTGCAACCCGATTTCTTTGAGAAAGGCCACTGCTGCGCTCGCATTGCCACCATCCATGTTATTGAACGCTTCATCAAGGAGTACCAAAGACGCCCCTCGATCTGAATGACCACTAATCTTGTAAACGTTCATAAAACTCGCAGCCAGCGCAATATACGCTGGTGTTTGTTGCTCTCCGCCTGAACCTGTGCTTTGCATATCTGCCACGCTGCGCTCAGTCCCGGTGTCAGGGTTACGCATCTTCATGTCATAGGTGAAGAAACTGCGATAATCACTGATCTCATTAATTAGATCGTCACCACTGAGCAATGCCTCTTTCAACAGGTCTATAGCAGGATGTTCTGATACTGTTTCGAACATTGTCCCAACTAACTCGGTCTCTTCTCTATCTGCAGTCGTAATGTACTCGTAGACGGTGCGCAAGCTCTCTATCTCGCGAACCTTGAAGTGGAAGCTGTAGATGTGGTCGTGAAACGGGACTTTCTTGAGCAAGTTATTGAGTTGATTGAAGGTATATCTCATCTGCTCAAAGCGGCTTTGAAGCTCCCCTACTATGATGCCTCGAAAGTTTTTTTCCATCTGTTCAGCAGCTTCCCGGGCCGCCTGACGATGCACTAAAAGCTGTGCTGCCAGGATACGCTCAACCCATTCCGTACAATCTGCCTCAATAAAGTGGTACGCCTCTGTATTCACGTTATCAGTTTTTGCGGCTTCAAGAAGCGCCTGACGATTCGCTATATCCTCTGCAAAGTCTGTCGTGAATCTAACGACCTTGTAATACAGATCTCCACGTGTATTGAGCGCCTTCTCCCGTTCAACCTGAGCCTCATTCTGGGCTTTGTTTCGAATCAGGGAATAGCATCCTTCTTCGCCCCCAAACTTCTGCTCATAAGTTTGCCAGCATTCATCTGCTTTGGCGGTATTGTGTATAGGAGATTTTTCTGTTTCACTGCGGATTCGTTCTGCCTCGTCCCTATTTTTTGAGAGGCTTTCAATCTCGGTGTTCAAGTTATTTAACGTTGCAATAGCGTTCTTTTGTTCGGCCGTGGCATTGATGATCGCCGTATTACATGCTTCATAATTGTCGTCAGCCTGCGCCTTTGCGGCTTTGAGCTGTTCATCTTTCGATGTCAGCGGTTTCAACTGTTCCTGAGCGGCAGACAATGCTTTTTTATCTTGCATCAGGCGGATACTATTTTCCCGTACGGACGATGAGCCCTCCACAATAGATGTAGATAGCCCAGCCCAGTTGCGGTTAAGCCTGCTCAGCGTTTGTGCTGATCTCTCAACGCCAGAGAGCCGTTGTGCGAGCACATCCCGTTCATGCTCCAGGAGCTTAAGCTGCTCAGCTTTAGCCTGTTTCCCCATCAATAACCCGCGAATATGAGCGGTACCGCCCACCGTTCCACTACCGGTCGCAAGGCCTGATGCCATTAGCGCTTTGCGCTCTCTTCGTAGTTCATCGCGCGTTGCCGCCATCTTAGTTCTATCCAGAATGATGTTCATAAAACCACGAGCGATCGGATCGCTGGTTTCGATCAGCTTTGAAACCATTCTTTCAGTGGGCGCTTTGTTGGCGGCTAAAGCATGATCAGGGTTAATCATGCGTACTCGTTTGAGTTGCGGCTCTCGCTTCTGTGCAACTTCGTACACTTCCAATGCATGGTCAAAATCACGTACACTCACCACCAGTGCTTCGCGATTCGGACCCAAGTACGACTCCACTGCTTCTTGCCAGTCTCTATCAGCGATCTCACAGAGGTCACAGACGGGCATGGATTCTATTCTCTCTTGTTTGAGTAATTCGATGACCTTAGCCGTCGCCGGATTGATGTCCGAAAGTCCCTTTCTCAGCCGTTCAATACGCACCTGCAAGGCCTTACATTCATGCATGGTTTGTGTTAAGTCGTGGCTCACATTTTTATCAGCCACTTCTATACGTTCAGCTATCTCGTCCAGTAATTTTTTTGCGCTTTTAAGTTTATCGGTTACCTTAAGCGTATTCTCATGTTCCGATGCTGAGAGGCTCTCAATGCCTGCCCGATTGAGAATGTCCACGGATGTCGCCCAGTGCCGGGCTAATAGCTCGAAACTCTGGATACCCAGCGTGTCAGGAAATCGTTGACGGATAACTTCACGCACAGCATTTTGCAGTGAAAATATTCGGTTGGTAAGACTGTTTGTGGATTTAGAAACGGCGCTTTTTGCAGCATCAACGGCTCTACTCAGACTTGCAGCATCAGAATTTTGCCACGCGATCAGGGCATCATCACGACATTGTTTCAGCTCCGGCAGTCGTGGCTCTTCTCTGTCAATGGTGCGTTTAGCTGCTGTCTGGCGCTCTTGCGCAGCTATTTGAGCATCTTCTGTGCGGCCAAGTTCTTCATTGAGCCGAACAGTATCGGCCTCTTGCGAAACCCAAAGAGCATGGTGGGCATTGGCGTAATGCCGGGTAAGCTTCTTCGCTTCGGCAATCAGTAACTCGCGCGCATTTTTGTGGCTCTCGGCACGTGCGATTTCCGCCTCAATACGCTGGTGCTCAAGAAGATCTTCGCGCAATTGATAGGTTTCAATGAGGTCGGGAGGAAGAATAAAGTCCCTGATAAATGGATCAATCGGGCTGTCCATTTTCAGTTGTAACGCATTTGATAATGTCTTAACCAATAAATCAGGTTCAATTTTGGCGCTGCGCGTCTGATTAACCGACATCGCCTCAGCCATTTTTTCACGTATCGTCCGCGCACTGTCAAGCAACTCATAGCTCATCGCACCATGACGCTCTTTGGCATCCTGTTTCATGCGGTCAACAAAGTCACGCCATGGTAGAAAGGCGTCATCCCCGGACAGTAAATCAGCTTCAGTAATGTGGCGGCCTTTAATGATATGCCCGCGGGTCTCAATGTTTGGTGACTGACTGTTGGCATAAACAGACAGTCCAAAAGCGTAAGGACATTGATGATTATCGTACCAGTTTAAGAAAATGTAAGTATTGGCATTCTCACGTTGGCAACTCTTTGCATCGTTTTCTTTGAACTCGCCCAGCGCATAACTACGCGCAGAACGCCCAGAGGTTTTGGTTTCAGAGGCAGAGTTGTAGCGGGTTTTACGTTGATCCCCCCCCATCAGAACAAACTGGATCGCATCAAAAATCGTTGTTTTTCCCGCTCCGTTTTCGCCTGATACTAGCGTGGCTGGAGCATTGAGATGGATCGTCTCCAGTTCAAACAGATACCACTGCGCCAACACCACATTATGAAGAATATGTGCTTGTATGGGGTTATTCTGCACTGTCATCGTAGACCTCCAGTGTCTCAAGATCATCAGTTCCTTCGAAAACCGCTTCGCCAGACGCAGATTCAGGTGTGTAACTATCCATAAAGCGGTTAAGCATGCCCACATAGGTTTGATCGACCACACGGGTAATATTAGGGAGAACGGTCAACTCGTGGAGTTTGGTATCGGGGTCTTTAATTCCGAGTTCAATAATTCCCTTCTTCCTTAGGTTCTCCAGGGCATTATTGGTTTCTGTTATGGGGGGCATCTCCCCCCTGACATGTTCGTACTGATTAAGAAGCTCGACCGTTGGCGGTGTTACACACCCAAGCTCCGTACGTCCCATCGACGCTTCAGCGTCATACATTTTCCGTAGAATGAGCAGGAACAGCGTAGAGGTGATATCCAGTTGCTTACCAGAACCACGCGGTAAAATCCCCGCATAACCGAAGTTACGATCGTAGTACCACCCCATATCCAACCCATCAAAAAGCTTGTTAAAATAAGCCAGATTATCCTCACACAACTTGAAGTGCTCTTTTTGGCCGCGTTTTCCCTTCCATACCCATTGCTTCTGCAGTAGGTATGCTGCCGTGTTACGTAAGCTATCGGCATAGTCAGCAGATGTCTTGGCCTCGATATCTTTCAACTCTCTGAGCACAATTTCACTGGTCATGTGTGCGTTTCTCCATAGTGACGATCCGACGAATTATGATGCGACGACCGGCCATCTGTTTAAGGTCCGTCCACTCCCCTTCATCGAACTCAACGCAGTACATGGACTGCAGAGAAAAAAGTGGATGAGTTTTCGATATGCCTTGTGCCAAAAGGCGCAAATGAAGCGCTGCCATCATGTCATCAGCGGTATCGATCCTAAGATCATCCGTGGTCATCTGTACTCGCTCTCCAAGATTCGATTCAATGAAGTTGGCAACACGTGTAGGGTCGCATTTCTGGAAACTGATATGTTCTTGCTTGAGCTGGTTGTATGCCCGTTTTTCCCACAACGGTTTTGGCTGTCTGCGCACCGTCGGAACAGGCAGTATTGACTTTGCCTTGGGTGTGGCCAACCGGCAATCAGCAAGGAGTTCTTCACCTATCAACGGGCTAGGTAATGAGCCTAACAAGGCTTCACTCCCGATGCGCTCAAGCAGCGCCTGAATCTGTTGCCCCATATTACTTGGGGTATGCACGGTATACTTGATCTTCTCATACATCTGCCGGGTTATACGACGAGCATAGTCCTGCGTTTTCTTGAACAGTGGAGCAATTCCGTCAAACGCTTTGCTCAATCGATCTAGATCTGCTTCCACAAGCTGAACCGAAGGATTAGAAATATCATCACGCTTATAGGCTCTAGCGCATGCTTCCAGGCGCTCTGAGCTGAAACGGATATCGCTAACTAGCTTACGAATTTTACTGGCATGAAGGTTGGGGTTTCCTTTCAGGGAGAGTTTCTCAATATTGGGTAGAAAGAGTTCGGCCAAGTATTCTTCAAAGTAAAAAGTGAAATGGCCACTACCTTGGACGGAACCACCGCTAATTGCATGGTGGATTTCGCGGATATTGCCCACGAGAGCTCTGAGTCGATTTAAGAAATCCTCCATGTCATCAGCCGCTTTGCGCACTAACGATCCGTTGGTTGGGTCTTTAACCACTTCAGAAAGGTTCGAGCGTACCGCCAGACACACCACACCTAACGAGGGATGCTCAGCACTCATATTGCCAAGGAAGTTCAACAGCCTACGAGCATCTTGCGCCATCCAGACGACGTATCGATACCCGCTCTCCTGCTCTTCTCGAATCCACCCCGTATCTCGCAACCGGTTATAGACATAATGTTCCAGAGCGGGATTTCCTATCGTTGACTCAACCGACGCTATCTCAAGGCTCAAATTCTTATTGGCGATATAGTCTCGTAGAAAGACCCGTACCTGTTGCGGCGTAGGTTCATCTACCAGTTGTGTCGGATCCAAGAAAGTATCGAGATCGACTAATAACGCAAGCATCGATCGTCCATTCTCGCCCGAGATCGGTTTAAACAGATTGGTATTGAGTGTGTTAAAGCTCACGGAATCGTCCTACGCTCTTTCGTTACTTTTTGAGTTCACCTGAAAGTACAACATAGCTATATGTATATTTTATACACCCCATTATTAAGTAATGGTAGTAGATATTTATACAGTGCCAACTTATACTTTCGGATGTCTGCACATTTTAGATATTAGAAGGGCCACTATATGCAGTACTCACAGTACATGAAACCCGCGATCGCATCAGACACGCAAACAGTCTCCGTAACGGATTTAGCCAGTAAGCGGCTAGAGACTGGGGCATACTCGCACCCTCAGTGGCTGCGTTTGTGTTACATTGAGCGTCAGTTGCTCTGGGAGCGTCGGCTAACAACGACCATGCTGATGGAAACCTTTGGTATCTCACGCCCTCAGGCTCAGAAAGATATAAAGCTTTACCAGCAACTCTCGCCTAAGGCGCTAAAGCCATATCAGTTGGGTATTCCCTACTATCAACCTACTGACGGGTTTGAGCCGGTGTTATTATCCAAGGCAGATTTGCAGTGGCAGGCCATTGAAGAGTTCGCGCCGCCCATAACTGCACACACCACTGAAATGCCCATGCTGTTACGCCATCATAATTTGCGTGTTCTGGCACGATTACTCTCGGCCATTGAGCACCAGCAGTCTATTGAAGCTGTAGTAGCAACAATGAATTCACCTAAAGGACGTAGCCGACGGCTAACACCCACGGCTATCGCGTTCGTTAATAACCGTTACCACGTACGCGCTTTTTGTTGGGATAATATGGCGTATCGCGATTTTCTCATTGGTCGTTTCAAAAACACCCCAAAAGTAGTTAAACCCTCGAAAAACACGCAGAACTGGGGCGATAATGCACCTGCCTTTGAACGTTGTAGAGGTGTCCCACCTAATCCTGATACTGAGTGGGAGCAGATGATCGAACTTGAGCTGAGGCCTAATCCACACCTCAGCCAAGATCAGCAGGCATTAATCGTGATCGATTATGAGTTGGATCAGGATGGAATCACCAAACGGTTCGCACTTCGCAAACCGCTAATCGGTTATTTTCTGATCGACAATCGCATTCCTGCAAGTGAAGCTGAATACAATCTTGCTGTTAATGAAAATCCTAAGGCTTGGCCAGTATTTGCCTTCATAACTGACTCAAATAAACTTGCCCACGAACTCGGATTTGACCCAAGTTGATTTCTAGTAAGAAAAAGTTCTGTAGAATATTCGAAGTATCTCAGAGCTAAGTTGGCCGATCCGGGCCAAATGTCGGCTTTGGGTTATCAGGTTCAATCCACATTAATTTAACACCGTGACGAGGAAATAGACTCATCCTTTGTTTAACCACTCTCCTGGTGTTTTCCACTTCAACAACCGCTCAATTGCCGTATCGTCAGACAGGAACTGACGGGCAAGTTGCAGGCGTTCCATGACCTGTATCTTCTGCTGGTTATCAAGCATTGCTGCATCCATCTCTGCTTCGTAAAAAAACTGCTCCAGCCGTTTGTCTTCTGCCCACTGGGCAATAATGGATTTCAGCTCAGTACGACTGGCATTACGCGCTTCCTCCGCCTGCTCTATCCGCTTCTTTTCCAAGTAAATGGCTTGTTCCCGCTCACGCTGAATGCGCCACTCCTCAGCTTCAATTCTGGCCTGTTCTAGTTGCTTTGAAATTAACGGAACAGCCTGTTGCATTGCCGAAATCATCTTAGGGATCTGACTAATTAATCCACATTGTTTTGTCTGCCGGAACTGAAGTAACCATTTTGCGGAAGTATAAGGTGAGTAAAGCTGCAACAGAAATCGCCCAGTAGGCAAGGTATGTTTCGATACGTGAAGAAAAGGTTCACTATTTCTTCCCCGTATCCATCTCCCCATCTGTTCGTCACGTACATAGCGATTCTTGACTTTTTTCGCTGGAACATACTCCGTCATTTCAGCAAGACTAAACGCAAAGTACATATCCTCAATACAAATAATACTTGGCGTATAAGGCCGCCATAGATTGCCCCAGCGATACCCACCCTCTTTCGAATCTTCCTTAATATCAATATCCGCACGATGTAGCCTTTCTCCCGGTGCATCCAACGTAACCCGGTATCCCTTATTTCCCAGGGCATCAAAGAATCTACTCAGGAACTCTATCGCACTATCAAATCCCGTATCAGAAACGTTGAGATCCAATAATTTCTTTTTCGTAGGCTTGTAATAGCCATCTTCTGTAACCGAGGAGACCGGCAGATACGTTTTGAGATCATTTATTAACCCATAGCCATTCCCTGTAACAGGAGCTTGCTTTCGGGTTACGGAAATTACTGGTTTTGGTAACGCAGTGGTGGAAGGTTGCACTGGTGGGTTGCTATTCTCAAGCGCCTTCACCACCTTATCCTTTTTCAGAGCTGGTAGCTCGGGGATTGCAGGTGCAACCCCTTTCGCCAGCGCTTTCCAGTAACCCGCAAGCGGCCTGGGTATACGCATTTCACTGCATTGTTTCGCCAGTAAATCCGTACTAATGCCATACAGGGCAGCTATACGCTCCGCAGGCTCACGCCAGACCAAGTGATACAGCGCTTCCCGATCTTGGGGGAAAATATGTGCAGCATCCTGTGGATTAATATCTGACATCACATTACCCTTCTTTGGCTAAAAGTATCAGAAATATTTGCCTGATGGTCATTGAAAGGACTCTGGCCGGGCTCTCCATCGATTGACGTATCAATCGCGTTCGAAATGCCCGTTACCAGCAAAAATCTCTCTGTCAAATAAGATATATTCCTGTGAAAGTGCTTACAACTACACTTCCACTTATTGAATACTCGACAATCCCATCAAAACAATTCATTGATAAAGAAAAGTCGTACCACACAATCCGGTGAACAAGAATTGGCTGTAGCTGTGATAACTGGTCTCAGCTGGTAGCATCAGCTAAAGTGAGTACGAATGTGAGTGCAAGATTAGTTAATAAATATAAAAATGTTAAATATCAATAATATAAAAATAAAATTACGGTTCAACGTCTGACGTTACTGCTTCACGAGAAAATCCACGCCACGGCGTGGATTTTTTTATCGCGGCGTATTGCGCGTCAGCAGCACAATAATAAACGCCCCGCCTATCCCGGCGGTGATAATGCCGATCGGCAACTCCTGCGGGGCCAGTACCGTCCGGCTGGCGATATCTCCCCCGCACAACAGCACCGCTCCCCACACCCCGCACAGGGGAAGCAGTAGCAGATGCCTTACGCCCGCCACGTGGCGGCACAGGTGCGGCACCATCAGGCCGACAAAGCCAATCACCCCGGTCAGTGCCACCAGAAAAGAGGTCGCCAGAGCGCAGCAAAGGAAAATCTCGCCCCGCAGGCGGCTGACGTTGATCCCAAGGGAGAGCGCCGTTTGCTCCCCGGCCAGAATGCCGTCCAGTGCGCGCCAGCGCAGCAGGACGAACCCGCCCAGCAGCAGCACGCTCAAGACAGCGAAAGGCAGGTTGCTCCACGACGCCAGCCCCAGCCCGCCCAGCGACCAGAACAGCACCGAGCTGGCCGCACGCTGATCGCCAGAAAAAATGAGATAGCTGGTCAGCGCGCCAAAGAGAAAAGAGATCGCCAGCCCGCAAAGCACCAGATGTTCCGCCCCACGCTGCTTTTTGAAGTGAAACAACAGCATGACGGCAACCGCCGAACAAATGCCCCCGGCGAAAGCCGATGCGGGGAGCGTCAATGCGCCAAGCCGGTCGCCAAAGCGGGTGATCACCAGCACCGCGCCTGCCGACGCGCCGGAGGAAAGCCCGAACAAAAACGGATCGGCCAAATCATTGCGCGTTGTGGTCTGCAGTAGCGCGCCGACCATGGCCAGCCCCGCGCCCGTCAGGGCGGCGAGGAGCGTTCTGGGCAGCCTAAGGTCGACCACAATGCGGGTCACCATCTCCGATACCGGAACATCCGCCAGCCCCAGAGCCCCCAGAATCTGCCCCAGGGTGAGTGAAACGGTGCCGGTTGCCACACTGAGCGCCATCAGCCCGAGCAGCACCAGCATGGCACTCCCCAGCGCCCAGTGGTAGCGGTACGGGATGCGCATTACTTCCCGGCCTGCGGGTAGAGCGTCCGGGCCAGTTTTTCAACCGCCGCGATATTCGCCGGTCCCGGGGTCAGCTCGGCGTACTGAAGTTTAAGGTAGCGCCCCTGTTTTACCGCCGGCGTCAGTTTCATAAGCGGATGGTTTTCCAGCACGCGGCGCAGCGCGTCCGCCCCGCTTCCGGTCTGGTAGTCCAGCAGAATAATAACATCCGGCTCGCTTGCCGCGACGTTTTCCCAGGAGGTGGTGCCCCAGCTGATATCCAGCGCCTCCATCGCGTTTTTGCCGCCCGCCGCCTCGATAATCGCCGTTGGCATCGCGTATCGTCCGCTGGTAAACGGCTTGTCCTCCCCGGAATCATAGACAAAGACCTTCAGGGGCCGCGCGCCCGTTGCCGGTTTGGGCAATGCGCTCAGCCGCTGTTTCCAACCCTCGACCAGCGTTTGCGCTTCATTTCGCTTGCCGAAAATGCGTCCCAACGTCAGGACGTCGCCATAGAGCAGGTCCATAGTGGCCTTCTTTTTGTGGGCTGCGGTAAAGACGCAGCTTTCACTCAGCACAAAAGTCTTCACGCCGTATTTCGCCAGCGTCCCGGGCGTCACTTCCCCGCCCACCTTCATGCCGTAGTTCCAGCCGGCAAAGAAGAAATCAGGCTCGGCGGCCAGCAGAGTTTCCAGCGACGGGTATTTCGGCGCCAGCTCGGGGATCGCCCCCATCGCCTGCCGGAAGTCCGGGGTCATTTTGTACCAGCCGCTGATCCCGGTCAGCCCGACGATGCGATCCTGCAGATGCAGCGCAAAGGCCATTTCCGCCATGTTGAGATCGTTAATGATTGCCCGCCTGGGCGGCGCGGAAAAGGTGACCGGTGTTCCGCAGCTTTCAACGGTAACGGGAAAATCCGCGGCGCTCGCGGCGTAGGCCGACGCCATCAGCGTCAGCGCGATTACAAAGTTTTTCATAGCAGGTTCTCAACACAGGGTTCACGCACAGCGTGGAACGTCAAAAATACGCAGCGATTTCCCGGTATGCGGATGCGCTACGGTAAAGCTGGTTAGCCCAAATATGGGATAGAGATGCTCAGACACCAGCACCTTTTCAGGCACGTCACAGACCACCGACCGCCCCCGGGACAGCAGAAGAATGCGGTCGGCAAAAGACTCCGCCAGGGTCAAATCATGCAGAACCGCCACAACGGTGATGCCCTTGCTTTTCACCAGCGACAGCAGTTCCACCCGCCCTGGAGGATCAAGATGGTTGGTCGGCTCATCCAGCAGCACCAGTTTTGGCGTCTGGGCAAGCACCCGCGCCAGCGCCGCGCGCTGGCGTTCACCGCCCGAAAGCGCAAACAGCGATCGTTCACGCAGCCGCTGCAGCCCGGTTTCGCGGATGGCATCGTCGATGATGGCGTCGTGGATATGTCGCGGGGCATCGCCCGCATGCGGTATACGTCCAAGGGCGACGTAATCCTCAACCGAGAGCCTCAAATCCGGCGCGTCGTGCTGGGAGAGCACGGCAACCTGTTTTGCCCGCTGCTGGCGAGTCAACGCAGTCACGGTGCGCCCCATCAGGCGGATGTCACCTTTCAGGTGCGTCAGCTCGCTTCCAATCGCCCGTAGCAGCGAGGTTTTTCCGCTGCCGTTAGGGCCGATGACGGCCAGGCACTCTCCGGCTCTGGCTTCAAAACAGACGTCTGACAGCAGCGTCGTGCCGCCAGGGCTGGATAACGCCTGGATAGTGACGTCGAGCACGTTATCAACACTGCCTGATGACAGGCGATGCACGGAAACGGACATGGGGTGATCCTTTTACTTCAACGAAAAGCCAGTTTAAAACGCGTCGAGAAATATATGTTATAACATAACAATTAACAACCCTCATGTGCTTGCCTCGCTTCTCGTTAAATGATGTTTTTTTGTTGTCATTAGGTTAATAAACGAGGTGTAGAATTGAATGACATACCGCACCGCAGGAGTCCTGATGAACAACAAATACCGCCCGGTTCCCGGCATTCGCCACTACAACGGTCCTGCCGGCGGCTGGGGCGCGCTGAAAGCGACGGCGATTGCCGTGCGCACGCAAATGGACACCCTGGAGGCGCCTGCCACCCTGCTTCGCACTAACCAGCCCGACGGCTTTGACTGCCCCGGCTGCGCGTGGCCGGATAAAGAGCACAAGTCCACCTTCCAGTTCTGTGAAAACGGCGCTAAAGCCGTCACCTGGGAAGCGACAAACAAACGCGTGACGCCCGAATTCTTTGCCGCCAATACCGTCAGCTCGCTGCTGGCGAAAAGCGATTACGAACTGGAAGGCTACGGTCGTCTGACGCATCCGCTGGTTTACGACCGGGGGAGTGATACGTTCCGCCCCGTAGAGTGGCAGCAGGCCTTTGCGCAGATTGGTGAGAAACTGCGCGCGCTCGATCCAGACGCCGTGGAGTTTTATACCTCCGGGCGCGCGTCGAATGAGGCTGCTTATTTACTTCAGCTTTTTGCCCGTGAACTGGGAACCAATAATTTCCCGGATTGTTCCAACATGTGCCACGAAGCCACCAGCACCGGTCTGCCGCGTTCCATTGGGATTGGCAAAGGCACCGTTTCGCTCGACGATTTTGATAACACCGAACTGGTTATCTCGATGGGCCATAATCCGGGCACCAACCACCCGCGGATGATGGGCACTCTGCACGAACTCTCCCGCCGCGGCGTGCCGATTATTGTGTTTAACCCGCTTCGCGAGCGGGCGCTGGAGCGCTTTGCCGATCCGCAAAGCGTAATCGAGATGGCGACGTACGGTTCAACGGACATTGCATCAACCTACTTCCAGGTGAAAGCCGGAGGCGATGCAGCGGCGCTTAAGGGCATAGCAAAACATCTCCTGCACATTGAAGCAGAGCAAGGCGGCGTGCTCGACCAGGAATTTATCGACGCGCATACCCAGGGTTTTGAGGCATTCGCCGCCGATATTCAGGCGACAAGCTGGGAGGCCATTGAGCTGGAATCAGGCTTAGATCGTCAGGATCTGCTGGGCGTGGCGCAGGCCTACGCCAAATCCAACGCCACCATCATTACCTACGGCATGGGCATTACCCAGCACAACAAAGGCACCGCCAACGTGCGCCTCATTGCCGACCTGCTGCTGATGCGCGGCAATATCGGTAAGCCCGGCGCCGGTATTTGTCCCCTGCGCGGGCACTCCAACGTGCAGGGAAACCGTACCGTGGGCATTACCGAGAAGCCGACGGCCGCGTTTCTTTCACGTCTGGAGGCGGAATTTGGTTTTACGCCCCCCGCGAAACATGGGCACGACGCGGTAATGGCGACGCAGGCGATGATCGCCGGGGAAGCCAAAGCGCTGATCTGCCTTGGCGGCAATTTTGCCGTGGCCATGCCCGACCATCAGCAGGCCTTTCCCGCCATGCAGAAGCTGGAACTTAGCGTTCACGTTGGCACCAAGCTCAACCGCACGCACCTGCTGGTCGCGAAAGAGACCTGGATCCTGCCGTGCCTCGGGCGCACGGAGCTGGACATGCAGCGCACCGGGCGACAGTCGATCACCGTGGAAGATTCAATGTCGATGGTGCATGCGTCGTCCGGCAAGCTGAAACCCGCCTCGCCGCATCTGCTCTCCGAACCGGCAATTGTGGCAGGCATGGCCAGCGCCACGCTGCCTGACAGTCAGGTCGGGTGGGCGGAGCTGGTGGCTGACTACGACAGAATTCGGGATCTGATCGAACGGACCATCCCCGGCTTTGAACAGTACAACGCCCGTATCCGCATTCCGGGCGGTTTTCGTATGCCGCTGCCGCCCACCGAGCGCGTCTGGCCGACCGCAACCGGCAAGGCGATGTTCTCGGTGTTTGACGGCGTCGACGAGAATGCCAAAGGCGAAGGGGATAACATCCTGCGCCTGATTACGCTTCGCAGCCACGACCAGTACAACACCACCATCTATGCCCTCGACGACCGCTACCGGGGCGTGTTCGGACGCCGCGACGTGTTATTTATGAACGAAGAGGATATGGAAAAGCGGGGCCTTGAGCACGGCGACCGCGTGGATATCACCACCGCACTTCCCGGCAATCAGCAGCGCCTGGAGGATATCACCGTGGTGGCTTATAGCATCGCCAGCGGTTCCGTCGGGGCCTACTACCCGGAGGCCAACGTGCTGGTCCCGCTGGACTATCTCGATAAGGACAGCGGCACGCCGTCCTATAAGTCGGTGCCCATTCGCGTCACGCTGCGCTCAAAGGAGATTCGGCCTTTAACGCAAAATAACGCCTGATGCTGCCGCGTCCTCACGCCAGCCGAGTAGCGCGTGATACGGCTGGCGCGTAACGGCGCTAAAACCCTGGATGAGCGCCCCCGCGCAGAGCGCCCGATAGTGTTCGGCGCTCACCAGCGTATGCAGCGCATCGCGGATAGCGAGTAGCCTGTCGGCTGGGGTGTCGCGCCCCGTGATAAGGGGTAAACCCGGTGTCAACGGGGTGTAGTCGATAATGGACAGCCCCGCCAGCAGCTGCGGTTCATGACGTAGCAACAGCGCCCAGGTTACGCAGTCGATGGCGGCAATATCCCCTGCCCCTTGCTTTAGCCTGATAAGCGACTGGCGGTGGCTACCGCTGGCGGTCGCGTCTGAAAAAAAATGGCCGTTAACCGCAAGAGGGGCCACCCTTTTCATCAGCGCGTTGTAGCCAGACTGCGAGTCCGCAGAGTTATATACCGCCCGGCGATGGCGATAATCCGCAAGCTGGCAGTGTTTATCTTCGTCGCGTACCACCAGAAAGCTACGGTAGTGCAGGCCCTCGCAGCCCGGTGCCGCATAGTGAAAACAGCCGACGACCTGCACCTGCGGCAGCGCCGTCATCAGGGGATATCCGCAGGTCTGGCTCAGGAGCAGACCTGGCTGTTGCCAGTGGGCCAGCAGGTCATCAGGCGGCGGTTCTGGCGTGACATCGCCTGCCGCGACGCCGCGTTCCTGTAAAAGCGCAATAACCGCCCGCGTCAGGGCTTCGGTATTGTCCCGATCGATGTCATACATCGGAAACGCGACAGAACTACTCATAACGATCCTCTTTTTGGTTTCCCGGATGGACGGTGACATCCACCGGCGTGTTCCAGAACTGGCGCAACCACTGACCATAGCCCTTGACCACAAACCCCTGATTGCGCTGCTGGTACTCGTCACGACTGTGCGCGTAGATCGCCCTGAGGCCATACCAGGGCACGCCCGGCAAATCGTGATGTACTGAATGGTAGTTGAGATTGAGAAACAGCACCCGCCAGAACCCGCCGGCCTCGTTGATCACCGAACGTGCCAGAGGATCGTGCGCCGCGCGATGTTCAAAGAAAGAACGAACCTTCGTCAGGGCCAGCGCCGGATAGCTGACCGCCAGTACGAACCAGACGGGGGAGAAATCGCGCTGCGCCATCCAGGTAAAGAGCACAGCCAGCAGTACGCCGTGCACCAGCCACATCATGATGGAGCGCCAGTGGCGTTGACCAAACGCCCTCGCCGCACCGTTCAGCGTCAGGGTAATATCCAGCAGCGGCCCCAGCAGCAATCTGCCCGTGAAGGTATTGCGTACATGAATGATTTTTTTCTGCCACGGCAAAAGGCGCGCCCAGCTCCGGTCGGTGAAGTAGTATGACTCCGGATCGTCGACAGGCACGGTCAGGTAATCGTTACGATGGTGAGCAAGGTGGGAATCGCGATACAGGCCGTAGGGAAACCACACCGCCAGCGGCAGCGTGCCGAAAAGCTGGTTGAGCCGGGCAAAGCGCGTGGGATGTCCGTGGATCAGCTCATGCTGGAGCGACATATACCAGGCGGTAAAGCCAATCAGCAGCAGCGTGGCCGGTATTAAACCCAGCGTGCGCCAGAACGTCAGCGTCGCAAACCAGCCGCCGTAGATAATGATAATCAGTATCCAGGTCGGCAGCTCGCTTCGCCACAGCCAGCGACTGGCAAGATGGTCAATATGCTTTCGTTGCTGCGCGTGTAAGTAGTTTCCCATGGCTTCAGACGCTATCCCGACAGTGGCACACTGCGCTGACAATCCGGGATAGCGCCTGAAATAACAACGAACTTAAATCGCTTTGCTTTGCCAGAATCGCGCGGTGTTTATCGCGCCCCGGCGTCAGGCACGCTTATCTGCCACGTTGACGGCCATCAGCACAATCACCATCGCGCTCACCAGCAGCAGGCCGCTTCCGGCGAAGACGCCGCTGGCCCCGTTGAGATCGAAGATCGCCCCACCGCCCGCGGCACCTGCGCCAATGGCAAACTGAATGGATGCTACCAGCAGCCCCCCGGCGCTTTCGGCTTCGTCAGGCACCGTTGTGGCAAGCCAGGTTGACCAGCCAACCGGCACCAGACCGAAGGCAAAGCCCCACAGCGCAACCAGCAGCCCGTCCAGCATCGCCAGATGTCCAAATGCCACCATCGTGAGCGCCAGCACGCCCATGACGAACGGCACCAGCGCCAGTGTGAGCCGCAGGTTCCGCGCCAGCAGATGCCCGGCAATCGATGTCCCGACAAAATTGGCAAGCCCAAAGCCCAGCAGGATCAGGGAAACGCTCTCAACGCTCGCCTGGCCGACCGTTTCAAGGAACGGGCGCAGGTAGGTGAAGAAGGCAAAATGGCCGCTGAAAATAAGAATGGTCGCCAGCATCCCACCGACCATCCCCGGGCGGCGCAGCACGCGAAACAACGTCGCCAGACTGCCGCTGCTCTCCGGCTTCATTGATGGCAGAACCCAAAGCTGCCACAGCAGCGCCAGCATGCTCGGCAGAATGCAGAGGATAAACACGTTGCGCCAGCCAATCAGGCTGCCGAGATAGCTGCCGAGCGGCGCGGCAACCACCGTCGCCACCGAGACGCTGGAGAAAATCACCGCCAGCGCCTTCGGCACGTGCTCAGCAGGCACCAGCCGCATCGCCGTGGCGGTGGACATTGCCCAGAATCCGCCGATAGCAATGCCCAACAGCAGACGCCCCATCAGCATGACGTTCAGCGTGGGCGCAAAGGCCACCAGCAGGCTGGAGATAATTTGCAGCACCGAGAAGAACATCAGCACCCAACGCCGGTCGATATTTTTGGTGGCCGGGGTAATCAGCAGCCCTGTGACCAGCGCGACAATCGCCGTTGCGGTCACCGCTTGTCCGGCCATCCCCTCCGTTACACTCAGGCTCGCGGCCATGGGTGTCAGCAGGCTGGCCGGCAGGAACTCTGCCGTAATCAAGCCAAACACCCCTAACCCCAGTGACCAGACGGCTCGCCAGGCCGGTTTTGCGGGGGCCTGCGCCTCTCTCGCCGCGACACATGCACTCATCTGTTGTACTCCCGTTATAAAAATGTGACTAATGTCGCAAAAGCATAGAGCGTTCCCCTTGGACGATCTATGACATATAATCCCCACTTATTGATTATGCGTCCGGAGTTGTGCCGATGACCGTTCAGTCACCCGATTTGATCAGCGAGTTGTTGCGCGGTATGCGCCTGTCCGGGGTGAAGTACCGCCGCATTGAGGCCAGCGCGCCGTTTGGCGTGGCGTTTCATCAGGCATCTGGTAAAGCCCAGTTCCATTTCGTCAGCCACGGCAAAGCCCTGTTACGGATGGAAAGCGGCGCGAGCTTTGCGCTGAGCGGCGGCGATGCGCTGTTTATCCCCAACGGCAACGCACATGCCCTTCTCTCGGACGAGCAGGCAACCATTACGCCGGTGAGCGCTTTCCCAAGCGAGCCTATCTGCAATTCGGTGTGCGCCATCACCTGCCAACCCTGTCCGGAAAGTGAGCACACCATCATCTTCAGCGGATGCATGGATTTTGAGCTGGGCGGGATGCAGCCGCTGATCAAAGCGATGCCAGAGGTGATGATGGTGAGCCGGTTGATGTCCACCTGGCCGGAGATCCACCCGCTGCTGGCGGCCATGGAGCGTGAATCCATGACCCGGCAGGTCGGTTTCGCCGGGATCCTCGCGCGCCTTGCCGACGTGGTAGCGGCGCTGATCGTGCGCGGCTGGGTTGAAGCCGGATGCGGAAAGGCCACCGGCTGGGTGCAGGTCTTACGGGATCCGCGTCTGAGCCGGGCGATTTACGCCATGCATCAGCAGCCCGGCGTGAACTGGAGCGTGGCGGAGCTGGCAAAAGAGGCCGGAACGTCCCGCTCGGTATTTGCGGAACGTTTCCTGGCCGCCACGGGAACGACCCCGACGAAATACCTGAGCGAGCTGAGAATGCGGCTGGCGATTCAGTACATCCGCCACGAACATCAGCCCATTGAAACGGTGGCGCTGCGTCTTGGTTACGGCTCGCTGGCGGCATTTAGCCGGGCATTTAAGCGGATTGTCGGCCATGCGCCGGGCACGCTGCGGGAGAGCAATCAGGCCCCGGAAGAGGCCTGACCGCAGGCATTATCAGAAGTAGTATTTGAAGCGAACGCGACCGCCGTAGCGCTCATCATTATTGGCGTCGCCCTCTTTCGGACTGGCGTTCACCCATGACGCATAGGCCCCGAGGTAGATATTGAAGTTCTTCATCTTCATCACGTTAGGGATTAGATATGACGCATGGATGGTATGAATGTCATATTCTCCCGGATCGGTGATCCAGCAGTCGTTCTCGCACTCGGCGTCGAAGGTTGAGGTGTTGAATTCGTCGATCTCATTGTGCGCATAGATGTAGCCCAGCTCAACGTTACGCCACAGCCCGTTGATGGCACTGGTGAAATCTGTTTCGTCCGCAGCATCAAGGTAGGCTGTGTTGAGGTTGACCACAACGCCGTTTTCCGCATCCGTTTTGAGCCCATCCCAGGTCATTGTAAAACCGTAACCGGTACGATCGGATTGATCGACCCATTGACCGCTGCTGTCGCGATAGCCATAAGCGTTATTCACCAGATTAGATTCCATGGCTATCGCAGTTGAGAATGGACCGTTCTGCCAGGCGATAACCGGGCGGATGTAGGCCACGTTTTTATCGTTTTCAAGCTCGGCCCCGTGATAACGCTGGTCGACAAACAGATCGCTGCCGTCTTTCAGCAGCGTGTTGAGCTCGAAATACCAGTTATCCTGGGTCTTGCTCAGCATGAAATTACCGCCGCTGTCGGCACGCCCGCGCCCCTCTTTCAGCATGTAGATATAACCGTATCCGTCACTGTAGAGATCGTCTGCGGTGTTGCCTGAATATTCAACGAAGGTATCCTGATTGAGCGGGAACATATCGTAGGCTTCAAAACGCCCGACTTTTATCTCCCAGTCATTTTGATGACCAAAGTAAAACGCGGCGTCATCGAGGTACATTTGCCCCACTAAATCCCCGAGAGGCTGAACGGAAAAGCCCGCGTAATTTCCGTTATCCATTTTCCGGTAGCCGTCAAAGCCGAGTAAAATACGGCCATTAATATCCCAGCGTTCATTATCCCCGGGTGCCCAGTCACTATTCGCGCTACGTCTAATAGAGGTCAGACTGCCGGTTTTACTGGCGGCATCCATATTAAGTTCGACGTCACCGTAAAATTTAATATCGCCGTAGCCAGATAACGTCAGTTTTGGCGGTTCCGCCTTGTTTACGGGTTCTTCGGATTGCACGACAACGCGGTTGGCCTGGGATGCCGCCGCCTGCTGCTGTTGCTTAAGCTCCTGAATTTGCGCTTCCAGCTGCGCCAGTTTGTCTTCAATACTTGCTGTCGGCTGCGCCGCGAACAATGAGCCTGAATAAAGCGCGCCCATGAGGATAACCCGTTTTTTTAATCTCATAGAATCCATCCTGATAATAAAAGTGAATACCCAAAAGGTTGAGCCTTCACATTTCGGACAAATAACCCTGACCACGCTATTATGTTTTTTGGTTTTGTAATTATGATTTTTACTTTATGTGATCGTCACTGAACGTTTTTGATCTTATTAACGGTAAAAAAGCCCGTCAACTCACATTATTATCTGCATTAATGACTATAAGTCTTAATTATATTTCGTACTCTTTTGTATATGAGTAAATAAACCTATATATAATAATTATCTATTCACCAATTAAATATTTGAACGCCCGGGCCGGACTGAACGGTGCGGTAAATTGTCTGGTTGTGCGAAAAATGGGATATCCAACACGCGAAGCGGGCAATATTCGTCTAAGGTTTTCAAGTGATTGACGGCAGTGGACACGCTGCACAGCGAATACAGGAGATGCACCGATGATAAGACCTCGTACTTTACACCCTGCGCTTTTGCCCCTGACATTGGGCGCCGCGCTACTCGGTTTTACCGTGAGCGGCTATGCAGAGGAGCAAACCACAAATGAGAAAAGCTCCCCCGATGTCATGCTTGGCCCCCTTTTTAACGATGTGCAAAGCGCAAAATTGTTCCCCGATCAAAAGACCTTTGCCGATGCGGTGCCAAAAAGCGACCCGCTGATGATCCTGGCGGACTACCGGATGCAACACACCCAGTCCGGGTTCGATCTGCGACACTTTGTGGAGATGAACTTTACCCTGCCGACGGAAGGTGAAAAGTATGTTCCGCCTGCTGGTCAAAATTTACGTGAGCACATTGATGGCCTGTGGTCGGTGCTGACCCGCACCACCGATAAGGCCAGTCAATGGGATTCTCTTCTTCCGCTGCCAAAGCCCTACGTCGTGCCAGGCGGACGTTTCCGTGAGGTTTACTACTGGGACAGCTATTTCACCATGCTTGGCCTGGCGGAGAGCGGCCACTGGGACAAAATCAGCGACATGGTGGACAATTTCGCTTACGAAATCGACACATGGGGGCATATTCCGAACGGCAACCGCAGCTACTATCTGAGCCGCTCCCAGCCGCCGTTCTTCTCATTGATGGTTGAACTGCTGGCGACCCATGACAGCGACGCGCTGAAGAAGTATCGCCCACAGATGGAAAAAGAGTATGCCTACTGGATGGAGGGTGTTGATGCCCTGCAGCCGGGCAGCGCCAACAAGCGGGTGGTAAAACTGGATGACGGGGCGATCCTCAACCGTTACTGGGACGATAACGATACGCCACGCCCGGAATCCTGGCTGGATGACGTGACCACCGCCAAAAACAATCCTGACCGCCCGGCCACCGAGATTTACCGCGATCTGCGTTCTGCCGCCGCCTCAGGCTGGGATTTCAGCTCACGCTGGATGGACGATCCGAAAAAGCTTGGCACCATCCGCACCACCAGCATTGTGCCGGTTGACCTGAACGCACTGATGTACAAAATGGAAAAACTGCTGGCCCGGGCAAGCCAGGAGGACGGCGATACCGCCAGCGCCAGCAAATATGACGCCCTGGCTAACGCCCGGCAAAAAGCGATGGAAAGCCACCTCTGGAATGAAAAAGAGGGGTGGTACGCGGATTACGATCTGAAAACCAAAAAGGTCCGTAATCAGCTGACGGCGGCAGCGCTCTTCCCACTGTATGTTAAAGCCGCAGCACAGGATCGCGCCGACAAGGTTGCAGCAGCGGCCTCATCGCGCCTGCTGAAACCGGGCGGTATCTCCACCACCACCATCAACAGCGGCCAGCAGTGGGACGCGCCGAACGGCTGGGCTCCGCTCCAGTGGGTTGCCGTTGAAGGTTTACAGAACTACGGTCAGGATAAGGTGGCGATGGACGTGACCTGGCGCTTCCTGAAAAACGTGCAGCACACCTACGATCGTGAGCAGAAGCTGGTCGAGAAATATGATGTCTCCTCTACCGGCACGGGCGGCGGCGGCGGGGAATATCCGCTGCAGGATGGCTTTGGCTGGAGCAACGGCGTGACGCTGAAGATGCTGGATCTGGTGTGCCCGAAAGAGAAGCCTTGCGATAGCGTGCCGGAGAATCGCCCTGCGGCAAATGATGATGTGACGCCGGTGAAGGCGTCGGCACAATAAGTGAGCATTGCCGGGTGGCGGCTACGCCTGACCCGGCTTACGTTGAATCTGTTGGCCCGGGAAGCGCCCTCGCGCCACCGGGCTTTTTTCAGAAGCTGTAGCTAGCCCCTACCTGCCAGGTACGGTCACGACCAATCCAGCAGTTGGTCGCGTCGTAGCAGGTTAAGGTCTCTTTATTGGTAATGTTTTGCGCGCTGGCTTTCAGGGTTAACCCCGCCAGCGACGGGAACGCCTCACCCATGCGATACGACGCGGCAAGATCGTACTGCGTGGTGCCCCCCAGTTTGCCCGCATCGTTACTCTGGGAGATTTCCATCGGCCCGGTATAGCGTGCCCCGGCCCCCAGCGTCAGCCCTCTCAGCGGCGAACTGTCGAGGGTATAATCCCCCCACAGATTGAACGCATTCTCCGGAACCTGAGTCGGGCGTTTGCCCTGGAATTTATCATCTTTGGTATTGATGGCATGGGTGTAGGCATAGTTGGCAATCAGCGTCAGGTTATCCGTCGGACGGCTGATGGCGGACACCTCCGCCCCCTTCGATTCCACTTCACCGGTCTGGCGATAATTCAGGAAGCCCGGATCGCTGGTGACGACATTTTTCTGACGAATGTTAAACACCGAGGCAGTAAAGGTGGTGGCATACTCTGCCAGAAGGTATTTCACCCCGCCTTCCACCTGCTTACTGGTGGTCGGCTTAACGTCTTTGGCCAGGAGCGTGCCCTGCGGCGACACCGGCGCAAAGCCTTCCGAATAGCTGATGAACGGCGAGAGACCGTTTTCAAAGGCATAAAGCGCACCCAGACGTTTGGTGACGCGGTCCTGCGATACCCAGGCCTTGTCGCCGTTTTGCATGTAGTTGGTATTGACCGACCGGTAGTCGTCATAGCGCAGGCTGCCGAGCAGATTTAACCCGCCAAATTCCACCTGATCCTGCAGGTAATAGCCGTTCTGCTGATAACTCAGGCGGTTTTTCTGCGCGGTATACAGCCCCAGCGCATTCTGATCGATCTGCGCGTAGTCAGGGTTGCGCATGTCGATGCCCGGCGTTGCCGAGGCGTAACGATAGTGGAAATGTGAGTTCAGCTTCTGGTAGTCAAAGCCCGCCAGCAGGTGATGTTTCCACTCGCCAAGAGCAACGGTTTTGGTTACCTGGTTGTCGATGTTAAAACTTTGCAGATCTTCGTCCGTGGTATAGGCGAAGCGGTTGAGTTGATAAACTTCGCTGCCGGTGCCCGTGGCGTAAACGCTGCGCTGATGGGTGTCGACATCAAAGTAGCGGGCTTTCTGGTTGAACCCCCAGCCGCTGTCAAACTCATGTTCGAAACTGTAGCCCAGCATCCACTGGCGCTGTTTGAATCCCGCCCATTCATCACCCGCATATGCCCGGCGATCGGCGTATTTCGAGCGCAGGAACGACAGCGGCAGCGGGTTAGAAGGTGACAGGCTCGGGGTATTTTGCGCGATCGCATCCAGCGTAAGGCGCGTTTTGCTGTCGGGCTGCCAGGTGACGGAAGGGGCGACCAGATAGTTTTCATAGCGCGTGGTGTGCGGCTGGTCATCGTTTTCCGTGGCTTTGCCCAGCAGACGGTAGTTCCAGTCGCTGTCGGCGATTTGCCCGGTCGAGTCAAGGTAGCCCTCTTTCAGGTTGCGGTTTCCGGTGTTGAAACCCAGCTCGGTTTTCGCCGCTTTCTGCGGTTTTTTGCTCTGGATATTCACCAGCCCGCCCGGCGATCCGCCGCCGTAAAGCACGGATGAGGGGCCTTTGAGAATGTCGACGCTCTCAATCAACAGGGGGTCGATGCGTGCCTTGGTATTCCCGGTCACGTTGTACGGCAGCTGCAGGCCATTATAAAACTCCTGCTCAACCGTAAAGCCGCGGATCTTGTATTCGCTCATGTACGAGGTGTTACCGCGCACTTCAGTCGACACGCCCGGGGCATAGCGCAGGATTTCGTTCACCGAGTTGGCATGACGCTGCGCGATCTCCTCAGCGGAAAGGGTGTTAATCACCTGCGGCGTTTTGCTTTCAGCGACCGCAGATTTGGTCGCACTGTTGGTCCAGGCCGGAAGGGAACTTCCCTCTTCTGTCCCGGTCACGACTATCGTTGACTCTTCGGCGAATGCCGGTCCCTGCAATGCCAGCGCTACGGCTCCTGCCAACGCACAAAACGCGAAACGTGAGGTGTTCATATTGTGTTCATTATTATAAATGATATTAGGAACGACAATTATTATCATTTCAATTTGCAAATCAAGATAGCCGCAAAAAAAACGGCCCTCAGAAGAGAGCCGTCTTTAGCAGTATTATGCCCGTCTGAGCAATCTGAAGACCACGAGCACGACAATCGCGCCCACGACGGCCACCAGGAAACTGTGCAGGTTAAAACCGCTGATGCTGCCACCCAGGCCAAACATCGTCGCCAGCCAGCCACCCACCACTGCGCCGATGACCCCGAGCACGCAGGTCAAAATAAAGCCGCCACCATCGTTACCCGGCATGAGCAGCTTAGCGATTGCACCGGCAATAAGACCAAAAATAATCCAGGCGATGATACCCATAGCGATACCCTCTTTCAGGTTTAACGCACGCGCAGAAAACCCTCCGCGCAGCTATCCTGATTATAGGTCACCGTCATAAAACCGTTTTCATCTCACCGACTTAAATTGCCCTTGCAGTGAAAAAATCTCATCGGTTTGTATTAAGTTTCACCCCAGGCTGCCGATAACCCACAGACAGTCTGTCACACATCGAGGAGCCATCTGGCGTGAGTAATTACAGTGAGCAGTTCCTGAAACAAAATCCGCTGGCTGTGTTAGGGATATTACGCGACCTGCAAAAAGGAAAGGTACCGCTGCGCATCAGCTGGCCTTCCGGTCAGTTCATCAGCAATATTCTGGACGCGTCGGCAGAACGCCTGGTGGTCGATCTGGGCAGCCAGGAGTACGAGAACCGTGCCGCACTGCGCGCGGAAAAGGTCTCGGTGCTGGCTGAAACCCAGGGCGCGAAGGTGGAGTTTGTTTTACCGCGTCTTGAGCTGAGCGAGTATCAGGGCCTGCCCGCGTTTGTCTCTTCGATTCCGGATAACCTCTGGTTTGTGCAGCGCCGGGAATACTTTCGTATCCACGCCCCGCTCCATCCCGCCTATTTTTGCAAAGCCAAAATGCCGGACAAAAAAGAGTTCCGCTTTCGTTTGTTCGATCTGTCGCTGGGCGGCATGGGCGCGTTGATGGATACCCCTGCGCCTGACGGGCTGGTCGAAGGTATGCGTTTCTCGCAGATTGAGCTGGATATGGGCGGATGGGGCCGTTTCTGGTTTGATGCGCAGTTAATTGCGATCGGCGAGCGGACGGTGGTGGACAGTAAAAACGAAACCGTGAGCACGCCGCGTCTGAGCTTTCGCTTTCTCAACGTTGGCCCGGGGGCGGAACGTGAATTACAGCGCATTATCTTCTCCCTGGAGCGCGAAGCGCGGGAGCGGGCAAATAAAGTGTTGTAACACGCGTCGGGCAGCAGCGCCGCCCGACACTCGTCTTACATGGCATCCATCGCTTTCTGAACTTTCCAGATATAACGCGGCGCCTGTGGGGCCGGATGGTTTTTCACCACATGTTCAAAGAACTCGTCTTTGTCCATGTCGTTGATCTCTTCAATGGCTTCTTTGCGATCGGAGGAGAAGGTTCTGAGCAGCGCGCCCGCGCCGTTAACGTACGACACCACCAGCGCATACTGCATCACTTCCGGATCCTCAATACCTTTCAGTATGCCGTGTTCCAGAATGCTCAGATAAGCTGTCCCCATGGAGATATTACGCTCCGGGTTTTTCAGCTCGCTGGTCGATGGCTGACCGCTCCAGCCCATATAGCGATACACTTCTCGCCCGGCCGTAGACGCCTTCAGCTGCATCAGCCCAACCGCGTTCGATTTACTGACCAGCGTCGGATTCCCGCCGGATTCCACTGCAATAATCGCCGTGACCAGACGCGGGCTGACCCCCCATGCCTTACCGGCTTGTTCGCTGATCGGCATCCACTGCATCGCCCGTTTCACGGGCACTTCAGGGTTCCAGGGTGGATTTTGATAGTCATGTTTTGAACTACAGCCAGCAAGCAACACAATCAAAAAAGCAAACCATCTCAATTTCACGTCTTCTATCCTTATAGCCGGTCTTCGCGGTTACGCTGCCCCTTGAAGCGGGCAGCGGATAAGCGGCATCATATAGACAATTAGCGTCTCATTCAGCAAGGAATTGCCATGCCACAGTTTCATCTCATTGCCCCTTCCGGCTACTGCATCAACCAGGACGCGGCACAGCGCGGGGTTCAGCGCTTACTGGAATCCGGCTATCGGGTAGAAAATCAGACAATTATCCCCCGTCGGTCGCAGCGTTTCGCCGGCACCGAGGCGCAAAGGCTGAACGATATCAACGGCCTGGTGAACCTGCGTGGCAGCAATAACATCGTGCTGGCGGTGCGCGGCGGTTACGGTGCGAGCCGGTTGCTGGAGAGCATCGACTGGGCGGGGCTGGCCAAACGCCAGCAGCAGGATCCGCTGCTGATTTGCGGGCACAGCGATTTCACGGCGATCCAGCTTGGCCTGCTTGCCCTGCATAACGTCGTCACCTTTAGCGGCCCGATGCTGGCCGGTAATTTTGGCGCGCCGGAACTTGATGCTTACACCCAGGAGCACTTCTGGCGGGCGCTGGAAAACCCCACCTTCAGCGTGGAGTGGCAGGGTAACGGGCCGCACTGGTCGTGCGAGGGTCAGCTGTGGGGTGGCAACCTGGCCATGCTGGTGTCGCTGATTGGCACCCCATGGCTGCCGCAGATCGAAGATGGCATTCTGGTGCTGGAGGATATTAACGAGCATCCGTTCCGCGTCGAGCGCATGTTATTGCAGCTTTATCATGCCGGAATTCTTGCCCGCCAGTCCGCTATCGTGTTGGGCAGTTTTAGCGGCGCACAGCCCAATGATTACGATGCGGGCTATACGCTTGAAACCATGGTCGACTTTATCCGTTCGCGGCTGGATATTCCGGTGATCACCGGTCTTCCGTTTGGCCACGAACAGCAGACGGTCACCCTGCCGCTGGGGGCGCACGCGCAGTTGATTCATGAAGATTCGGGCAGTCAGTTAACAATGGGTGGCCATCCGGTTATAAAAGCATAAAAAAGCGGTGATACCGCCTTAATTAAACGTTGTCTCTGCCGTTAATATGTTAGGGTTTTAACAGAGACAACAACATTGAGGTGGGAGTAAGAGAACATTGGATGCCACAGCGATAATCAGCCTTTTCATTCTGGGTTCGGTCCTTGTAACCTGCAGTATTTTATTGAGTTCATTTTCATCGCGTCTTGGCATACCTATTCTTGTTATTTTTCTTGCCATCGGCATGCTGGCTGGCATCGATGGCATCGGCGGTATTCCATTCGATAACTACCCTTTCGCCTACATGGTGAGCAACCTGGCCCTGGCGGTGATCCTGCTTGACGGCGGGATGCGTACCCAGGCCAGTTCGTTTCGCGTTGCATTAGGCCCGGCGCTGTCGCTGGCGACCGTTGGCGTGCTGATCACCTCCGGCTTAACCGGGATGATGGCGGCATGGCTGTTTCACCTGAACATGATGGAAGGGCTGCTGATCGGCGCTATTGTCGGTTCCACCGATGCGGCAGCCGTATTTTCGCTGCTCGGCGGTAAGGGGCTTAACGAACGCGTCGGCTCCACGCTCGAGATTGAATCCGGCAGCAACGACCCGATGGCGGTGTTTCTCACCATCACGCTGATTGAGATGATCCAGCAGCATGAGAGCAGCCTGAGCTGGATGTTTGCCTGGCATATCATTCAGCAGTTCGGTCTTGGGATCATCCTCGGCCTGGCCGGGGGTTATCTCCTGCAGCAGATGATTAATCGCATTTCGCTCCCGGCGGGCCTTTACCCGCTGCTGGCGCTGAGCGGCGGCATTCTGATTTTTGCCGTGACGACGGCGCTGGACGGAAGCGGGATCCTCGCCGTGTACCTGTGCGGCTTTTTACTCGGCAACCGCCCCATCCGCAACCGCTATGCCATTTTGCAGAACTTTGATGGTCTGGCGTGGCTGGCGCAAATCGGCATGTTCCTGGTGCTTGGTCTGCTGGTGACGCCGTCGGACCTGCTGCCGATTGCCGTTCCGGCCCTGCTCCTGTCGGCCTGGATGATCTTCTTCGCGCGCCCGCTGTCGGTATTTGCCGGTCTGCTGCCGTTTCGCGGGTTTAACCTGCGCGAGCGGATCTTTATCAGTTGGGTCGGTCTGCGCGGCGCGGTGCCGATTATCCTCGCCGTGTTCCCGATGATGGCAGGCCTGGATAACGCGCGGCTGTTCTTCAACGTCGCCTTCTTCGTCGTGCTGGTGTCGCTGCTGTTCCAGGGTACCTCGCTGGGATGGGCGGCGAAAAGGGCCAAAGTGGTGGTGCCGCCGGTCGGCTGGCCGGTGTCCCGCGTCGGGCTGGATCTTCACCCGGAAAATCCGTGGGAGCAGTTTGTCTATCAGCTCAGCGCCGACAAATGGTGCGTCGGGGCATCGCTGCGCGATCTGCATATGCCCTCCGAAACGCGCATTGCCGCCATGTTCCGCGACAATGTCCTGCTCCACCCCACGGGCAGCACGCGCCTGCGTGAAGGCGATATTCTCTGCGTGATTGGTCGCGAGCGCGATCTCCCCGCTCTCGGCAAGCTGTTTAGCCAGTCGCCGCCCGTTGCGCTCGACCAGCGCTTCTTCGGCGATTTTATTCTTGAAGCCAGCGCCCGGTTTGCCGATGTTGCGCTGATTTACGGCCTGGAAGACGGGCTGGAAAATCGCGACAACCAGCAGACGCTCGGGGACATTATCCAGAAACTGCTGGGCGCAGCGCCGGTGGTCGGTGACCAGGTGGAGTTCGCTGGCATGATCTGGACGGTGGCAGAGAAAGAGGATAACGCGGTACGCAAGGTCGGCGTCAGGCCGATGGAAGAGGAGTCGGAGTAAGGATTTGCCGGGTGATGCCTTCGCCTCACCCGGCCTGTTACAGCGTGGAAGGTTACAGCGTCACAACCGGTACGCGCGGCGCTAACGCACACATCAGCTCATAACCCACGGTGCCTGCCGCAGAGGCGACATCGTCAATTTTCACCTCGTTACCCCACAGCTCAACCGGGGTCCCAATGCCTGCCTGCGGGCAAGGCGTTAAGTCAATCGCCATCATATCCATCGAGACCGTGCCAACGGTTCCGGTGCGCACACCATCTACCCACACGGGCGTACCGCTGGGGGCAATGCGCGGGTAACCGTCGGCATAGCCGCACGCGACAATCCCGATACGTTGCTCTCCCGCCGCACGGTAACGGCTGCCGTAACCCACGGTATCGCCCGCTTTCAGCGTCTGGACACCGATGATTTCACTGCGCAGCGTCATGACCGGCTTAAGCCCACTGTTGGCAATATCCTGCCACTGGCCGGACGGTGAAGCACCGTAGAGGATAATGCCCGGGCGAACCCAGTCGAAATGCGCTTCAGGATGCCAGAGCGTCGCCGCCGAGTTTGACAGGGAGCGCGGGCAATCCAGCCCTTCCGCCGCCTGCTCAACGCGCACCATCGCATCAGTAATGCCGTCCGGTTTTTCGGCGTCGGCAAAGTGCGCCATCAGCGTCATTTCGCCAACGTTTTTCAGATTACGCAGCTGCTGCCAGACCGTGTGTACGCGCTCAGGCTGGAAGCCCAGGCGGTTCATGCCGCTGTTTACCTTAAGATAGATATCCAGCGGAGCATGCAGCTTCGCATCCTGCAGGGCTTTGATCTGCCAGTTGCTGTGGAGGCTGGTCGTCAGGCGGTATTTATCCAGCAGGGGCAGATCGTCGGCGTGGAAAAAACCTTCCAGCAGTAAAATTGGCCCCTTCCAGCCGCGTTCGCGAAGAAGAATGGCCTCGTCAAGGTTCAGTAAGGCAAAGCCGTCGGTCGCGCCAAGCGCGCCCCAGATACGGTCGATACCGTGCCCGTAGGCGTTCGCTTTAACAACCGACCAGACGCGTGAACCCGGCGCAGCACGACGGACAATTTGCAGGTTATCCTTCAGGGCCTGCAAATCGAGCTGCGCCAGAACAGGACGTGACATGGCAACTCCTTATTGATGCGCGCCGTGAAGATGCTGTGGACGCGATGGGGTAAACCCTGATTGATAGCGTGCCACACTCAGGTCGTCAAACGGAATCGCCGGGGTGCGGCCAGAAAGCAGGTCGCTCAACAGCTGGCCCGATCCGCAGGCCATCGTCCAGCCCAGCGTTCCGTGCCCGGTGTTGGTCCACAGGTTTTTATAAGGCGTACGACCCACAATCGGCGTGCCGTCCGGCGTCATAGGGCGCAGACCGGTCCAGAAGGTCGCCTGTTCAATAAACCCACCGCGCGGGAAGAGATCGCCGACCACCATCTCCAGCGTTTCACGACGCGGTTTAAGCAGCTCGGTATTAAAGCCCACAATTTCCGCCATGCCGCCGACGCGGATCCGGTTATCAAAGCGGGTGATGGCGATTTTGTAGGTTTCATCAAGAATGGTAGAGACCGGCGCGCCGCTGTCCTCTTTCACCGGAATGGTCAGGGAGTAGCCTTTAAGCGGGTAAACAGGAATGTCGAGAATGCCCTTGAGCATCGCGGTGGAGTAGGAACCAAACGCCATGACGTAAGCATCCGCTTTAATCACCTCTTCGCCGCACTTCACGCCGTAAATTTTTTCGCCTTCTGACAACAGCTTATCGACCGGCGTATTAAAACGGAATGTCACCCCCGCCTGCTCGCACATCTGCGCCAGACGCTGGGTAAAGAGTTGGCAGTCGCCGGTTTCGTCGTTTGGCAGACGTAACCCGCCGGTAAGCTTGTGCGCCACTTCCGCCAGGGCAGGCTCGACCTGCCCCAGCTGGCTGGCCTCCAGCAGCTGATAAGGTACGCCCGCGTCTTCCAGCACGGCGATATCGCGGGTGGCGTTTTCATACTGCTGCGCGGTGCGGAACAGCTGCAGCGTGCCGCCTTGCCGCCCTTCGTACTCAATGCCGGTCGAGGCGCGTAAGGCTTTCAAGCAGTCGCGGCTGTATTCTGCCAGGCGCACCATGCGCCCTTTGTTTTCCATGTAGTGACGCGTGTCGCAGTTGCGCAGCATCTGCCACATCCACTTGAGCTGGAACGGCGTGCCGTCAAGGCCGATCGCCAGCGGCGCGTGGCGCTGGAACATCCATTTAATCGCCTTCAGCGGGACGCCGGGTGCTGCCCACGGTGCCGCATAGCCCGGGGAGATTTGGCCGGCGTTCGCCGCGCTGGTCTCCAGGGCCGGGCCGGATTCACGATCGATAACCGTAACCTCATGCCCTGCCTGATTTAAATACCAGGCGCTGGTTACGCCAACCACACCACTTCCCAGTATGACAACACGCATAGCCACTCCATTATGTGTAAAAGAACAATCATCTGATTACAGATTGATAACCTAGTTGAAAATATTATTCAACATACGACTTTTTTATGGTGACTTGCCTCACATCTTCCCCTGCCCGTGGGGATGGCGCTTATTTGGGATCTCCTGCTGCGCGCTATTTTTAACCAGCATAAAATGCTGCAAGAGTCGCTTTTTTTACCTTATTGAAAAGAAGAAATCGCAAAGAAAAAATATCTCCATCAGCACGCTTTTTAACACGGTGATCTATGCTTGAAAGGAGGCTCTCCAGCCAGAGAGAGCACCAACAATGAGGGCGCGCTAATGGCTACTATTGATTCCATGTCCAGGAACAGCACACGTCTCAGCGATGGTCCCGACTGGACCTTCGAGCTGCTGGATGTCTACCTCGCCGAGATAGACCGGGTAGCGAAACTCTATCGTCTGGACACCTATCCGCATCAGATTGAAGTCATTACGTCCGAACAGATGATGGATGCTTACTCCAGCGTCGGGATGCCAATCAATTATCCTCACTGGTCGTTCGGTAAAAAGTTCATTGAAACCGAGCGGCTCTATAAACACGGTCAGCAGGGGCTGGCGTATGAGATCGTCATTAACTCCAACCCGTGTATCGCCTATTTGATGGAAGAGAACACCATTACCATGCAGGCGCTGGTGATGGCGCATGCCTGCTACGGGCATAACTCCTTCTTCAAGAATAACTACCTGTTCCGCAGCTGGACGGATGCCAGTTCGATCGTCGATTACCTGATCTTTGCCCGCAAATACATTACCGACTGCGAGGAGCGTTACGGCGTGGATGAGGTAGAGAAGCTCCTCGATTCCTGCCATGCGCTGATGAACTACGGCGTCGACCGCTACAAGCGTCCTCAAAAAATCTCGTTGCAGGAGGAGAAAGCCCGGCAGAAAAGCCGCGAGGAGTATCTGCAAAGCCAGGTGAATATGCTGTGGCGCACGCTGCCGAAGCGTGAGGAGGAGAAAACCGTGGCCGAGGCGCGGCGCTACCCTTCTGAGCCGCAGGAAAACCTGCTGTACTTCATGGAGAAAAACGCCCCGCTGCTGGAGCCGTGGCAGCGTGAGATCCTGCGCATTGTGCGCAAGGTGAGCCAGTATTTCTATCCGCAAAAGCAGACGCAGGTGATGAACGAAGGCTGGGCGACGTTCTGGCACTACACCATCCTTAACCATCTGTATGACGAAGGCAAAGTCACCGAGCGGTTTATGATGGAGTTCCTGCACAGCCACACCAACGTGGTGTTCCAGCCTGCCTACAACAGCCCGTGGTACAGCGGGATCAACCCGTATGCGCTCGGTTTTGCGATGTTCCAGGATATTAAACGCATCTGCCAGTCGCCAACGGAAGAAGATAAATACTGGTTCCCGGATATCGCCGGGTCTGACTGGCTGGAGACGCTGCATTTTGCGATGCGCGACTTTAAGGACGAGAGCTTCATCAGCCAGTTCATGTCACCGAAGATTATGCGCGACTTCCGCTTCTTTACCGTGCTGGATGACGACAGAAATAACTACCTCGAGATTTCGGCGATCCACAACGAAGAGGGCTACCGCGAGATCCGCTCGCGCCTCTCCTCTCAGTACAACCTGAGCAACCTGGAGCCGAACATTCAGGTCTGGAACGTGGATCTTCGCGGTGATCGCTCCCTGACGCTGCGCTACATCCCGCATAACCGCGCGCCACTGGATAAAGGGCGTAAAGAGGTGCTGAAGCATGTGCATCGCCTGTGGGGATTCGACGTCATAATGGAGCAGCAGAATGAAGATGGCAGCGTGGAACTGCTGGAACGCTGCCCGACGCGGTTGAATACGCTCTGATGCAGCCTTTTTGCCGGTGGCGCTGCGCTTACCGGGCCTGCAAACCCCACAGGTCGGGTCAGGCGAAGCCGCCACCCGACGAAAAAAAACCTCTCATCTGAGAGGTTTTTCTTTTAGCGCGACTGAATCGCTAAATCACCCGGCAGGGTTTTCTGCATACGGTGCCAGATCTCCCCGGAATCCCGGCCATAACGACGCACCGTCTCATAGACCTGGTCGTGCTGCGCGGTAGAACACAACTCGCTCAGCTTGTGATAAAAACCGAGCGCCAGGCTGCGCGCTTCTGGGTTCGCAAAGTAGTGACGACCAATGCGGGTATACAGCCCTTTCATGCCGTTGAGGATCAACCCATAGATTGGGTTACCGGAGGCAAACGCCAGGCCGCGGAAGATGTTGTAGTCGAGCGTCGCAAAGGCATCGGCGTGGTCTTCCACCGCGTTAGCGCTGGCGAGTACCGCAAGCGCGTCTTCAGGATGCTGACGGAACGCGGTCCGAATAAAGATGGTGGCGATGTTGGTACGCACGGAAAGCAAATTATCAATCAGCTGCGGAACGCTTTCGTGGTCGAGACGCGCCAGCGTTTCAAGGATATTCAGCCCGGACGTTTCCCAGAAGTTATTCACTTTGGTGGGTTTACCGTGCTGAATTGTCAACCAGCCATCGCGCGCCAGGCGCTGAAGCACTTCTCGCAGCGTGGTGCGGGTGACGCCAATCAGTTCAGAGAGTTCGCGTTCAGCAGGTAGAATGGACCCCGCAGGGAAACGATTATTCCAGATGCTTTCAATGATGTACTCTTCCGCGAAACCCGCCGGGCTCTGCGCCTTAATGACCATAGTAAGATTTCCATTACACAGCTTTAGCAAATTGCACTCATCATACCAGAGGCGTACAGAGGCAGATAGCGCGTCAAAGTGAGAAAAGAGGGATCGCCGTTTCATTTTAATGAAATTTACATTCCCCTCTTTACGCCGCCTTTCAGACTAATTATGCGTATACTGGTCACTTATCTTAATTGACGGGGAAGGACGTCTGTCGTGGAAATCTCTTATGGCCGCGCGTTGTGGCGCAATTTTTTAGGCCAGTCGCCTGACTGGTACAAACTCACGCTGCTGGTATTTCTGATTGTTAATCCTGTCGTTTTTCTGGTAGACCCGTTCGCAGCCGGGTGGTTGCTGGTGGCCGAGTTCATTTTCACTCTGGCGATGGCGCTGAAATGCTATCCGCTTCTGCCGGGTGGCCTGCTGGCGTTTGAAGCCGTCATCATCGGCATGACCAGCGCTGAACACGTTAAAGAAGAGCTCGCATCAAACCTGGAGGTGCTCCTCCTGCTGATGTTTATGGTGGCCGGGATCTACTTTATGAAACAGCTTCTGCTGTTTATTTTCACCCGACTGCTGTTAAGCATCTCCTCCAAAACAATCCTTTCGCTGGCCTTTTGCTTCGCGGCGGCCTTCCTGTCCGCCTTCCTGGATGCACTGACGGTCGTCGCGGTGGTGATTAGCGTCGCCGTTGGCTTCTACGGTATTTATCACCGCGTGGCGTCTTCACAACCGGAAGGCGACCTGCACGATGACAGCGACGTCGATGCCCAGAAGCGCGAAGTGCTGGAGCAGTTCCGCGCGTTTCTGCGCAGCCTGATGATGCACGCGGGCGTCGGGACAGCATTAGGCGGCGTGATGACCATGGTGGGCGAACCGCAAAACCTGATTATCGCCAAGGCGGCGGGCTGGAATTTCAGCGAATTCTTCCTGCGAATGGCCCCGGTAAGCGTCCCGGTGCTGGTCTGCGGTTTTGTCACCTGCATACTGCTGGAGAAATTCCGCGTCTTTGGCTATGGCGCCCAGCTTCCTGAACCGGTACGCCGCGAGCTGCAAAAATTTGACCAGCAAAGCCGCAGCCAGCGCACGCGTCAGGATAAATTGCGCCTGGTAGCACAAGGGATTATCGGCCTTTGGCTTATCGCCGCGCTGGCGTTCCATCTCGCGGAAGTCGGCTTAATTGGTTTATCGGTGATTATTCTGGCGACCACCTTCACCGGCGTCACTGACGAGCATGCTATCGGCAAAGCCTTTACCGAGGCACTGCCGTTCACCGCCCTGCTGACCGTATTTTTTGCGGTCGTGGCGGTGATTATCGATCAGGAATTGTTCTCCCCGATTATCGCCTACGTTCTGAGGGCAGAAGCGGATGCGCAATTGACCTTGTTCTACCTGTTCAACGGGCTACTCTCGTCCATCTCCGATAACGTGTTTGTCGGGACGGTGTATATCAACGAGGCAAAAGCGGCGCTGCAACACGGGGCCATCAACGCTGAGCAGTTCGAGCTGCTGGCCGTAGCCATCAATACCGGCACCAACCTGCCGTCGGTAGCAACCCCTAACGGGCAGGCCGCTTTCCTGTTCCTGCTGACCTCCGCCCTCGCGCCACTCATACGACTTTCGTATGGCCGAATGGTGTGGATGGCGCTGCCTTACACGCTGGTGCTGACGCTTGTCGGGTTGCTGTGCGTCAAAATTACCCTCATTCCCTATACGCAGTGGTTAATACAAGCGGGTATACTGGCCGCGCACTAAGCAGGTTTTAACGGGCAGCGCGCTGCCCGTTTACCTTTTCGCATGATAAACATCCAATTACGTTTTATTTCGTCAGGTACAGGTGGCGCATGAAACGAATTCGTTTACACTGCGCTTTCTAAGCATGTCCCAGGGAAATGATTATGTTGAGATTTTTAAACCAGTGCTCTCGCGGTCGCGGAGCGTGGTTACTGATGGCCCTGACCGCCTTTGCGCTGGAAATGGTCGCGCTGTGGTTCCAGCACGTCATGGGGCTTAAACCCTGCGTGCTGTGCATCTACGAACGCTGCGCACTGTTCGGCATTATGGGCGCAGGCCTGGTGGGTGCGATTGCCCCGAAAACGCCGCTGCGCTATGTCGGGATCGCCATCTGGCTGTACAGTGCCTGGAAAGGGATTGAGCTTTCCTGGCAGCACACCGTGATGCAGCTGCACCCATCACCGTTTATGACCTGTGATTTTGCCGCCCGCTTCCCGAGCTGGCTGCCGCTGGATAAATGGCTGCCGCAGGTGTTTGTGGCATCCGGTGACTGCTCCGTTCGTCAGTGGGAGTTCCTGACGCTGGAGATGCCGCAGTGGCTGGTGGGTATTTTTGTCGCCTACTTCGTTGTTGCGCTGCTGGTGCTGATTGCACAGCCGTTCAAGCCTAAAAAACGTGATCTCTTTGGGCGCTAATTTGCCCGGCGGCGTTTCGCTTGCGCGGTCCTGCAGTTTTGTCGGTCGTGTAAGCGCAGCGCCACCCGACACACCCGCGCACATTAAAAAACCCGCCTCGGCGGGTTTTTTAATATCAACGGTTAGGGTGATTCATAATGTGGTCTTCCCAGTCGCGCACCTCAGACTCTTTCACCGCGATGTGCCGCACGGAGATACGCTCGCCGTGCATCGCCGCTTTCGACCCGGTCAGTAAAGGATGCCATTTGGGCAGGTCATGGCCTTCCGCCAGCAGGCGATACGCGCAGGTGTGCGGCAGCCACTCAAAGGTGGGCAGGTTTTCACGGGTTAACTTGATGCAGTCCGGCTCATACTCGAAGCGGCGCTCGTAGTTGCGGCACTGGCAGGTTTTGATGTTCAGCTGCTTACAGGCGACGTTGGTGAAGTAAATTTCGTCGGAATCCTCATCCATCAGCTTGTGCAGGCAGCACTGCCCGCAGCCGTCACACAGCGACTCCCACTCTGCGTCGGTCATGTCGTCGAGCGTTTTAGTTTGCCAGAAAGGGATGTCGTTCATCAGGATGTCCACACGTCAAAAGAAAGCGCACCTTATAACGAGTCTGGCACGTTGATGCAAGTTTTGCCGCCCTTTTGAGGCGGCAAGAGGCTTTTACAGTACGCGGGTTTTCAGTGACAGGCCGTTAAAACTGACCTCGAGTTCATCCCCACCGTTCAGCGGGCCAACGCCTTCCGGCGTGCCGGTGAGGATCACATCGCCCGGCTTCAGGGTGAAAAAGCGGCTCATGTAGGCGATCAGCGGAACGATCTTGTGGATCATATCTGCGGTGGTACCCTGCTGGCGGATTTCGCCGTTTACCTTCAGGCTAAGCGGCGTGTTCTGCGGATCGTCGGTGAATTCGCTTACCGGGACAAAACCGGATATCGGGCAGGCATTATCAAAGCCCTTGGCTTTTTCCCACGGCTGCCCCGCTTTCTTCATCTTGCCCTGCACGTCGCGCAAGGTCAGATCGAGCGCCACGCCGTAACCGGCAATCGCCTGCTCAACATGCGCTTCGGAAGCCTGACGCAGCGTTGCGCCAATCAGCACGGCCAGCTCCACTTCGTGATGCACCGACCCCAGCCCCTGCGGCAGCGCCAGCGGCTGACGAATGTCGCACAGCGCGGTTTCAGGCTTAATAAACAGCACCGGTTCTTCTGGCGTGGCGCTGCCCATCTCCTGAATGTGTTTTGCATAGTTGCTGCCCACGCAGACCACTTTGCTCACGGGATAATCCAGTAATGCACCTTGCCAGTTATGATGTTGATACATGGTCGCTCCCTAAACGGTTGATGTGTTGTTCCCGAATGCCTTCGGGATTATTTCTTTCCGTTCACCTCAAGATGCTGTTTTAATAAATTCTCGGGTGGGGGTGGAAGTTGTAAATAATAGCCCTGCTCGGTTAATGCCGTTTTCACTTTTTCCAGATCCGCATTAACCAGCGTCTTACGTCCATCCAGCGGCAGCAGCATAGCCAGCTGCGGGCGGCCAAAACTTTTCATTAATTCTTCCGGTACGCGGGAAAAATCGTCTTTCTTTTCGACATAAAGGTAAGTCTGGTCACGACTTGAACTTCTGTAGATCACACAAAACATGTTTTTACTCTGAATTAATGGGTGGTTGCTTGCCTCAATATACTCCTGACTATAACATGCCTGATACTCTTCGGAATATCGCAACGGCGGTGTTGCGGTTAATAGCAAATTGAGTAAGGCCAGGATGTCAAACACGCCCATCGAGCTTAAAGGCAGTAGCTTCACCTTATCAGTGGTTCATTTGCATGATGCAAAACCCGAGGTTATTCGTCAGGCGTTAGAAGACAAAATTGCGCAGGCTCCTGCGTTTCTGAAACATGCCCCCGTCGTCGTCAATGTGAGCGACCTTGCTGCTCCGGTGAACTGGAAATTGCTCCAGCAGGCCGTTGCATCAACCGGGCTGCGTATCGTGGGTATCAGCGGGTGTAAAGACGCGACGCTGAAAGCCGAAATTGATCGGGCCGGATTGCCGCTACTGAACGAAGGCAAAGAAAAAGCCCCTCGTCCAGCCCCGGAAGCCGTGCCAACGCCCCCGCCACCCGCACAGAACGATACGCCTGTCACAAAAACGCGATTGATTGATGTGCCGGTTCGTTCCGGTCAGCGCATTTATGCGCCAAACTGTGATCTGATTGTTACAAGTCACGTCAGCGCGGGCGCTGAACTGATTGCCGATGGCAACATTCACGTTTACGGTATGATGCGTGGACGCGCGCTCGCGGGCGCAAGTGGCGACAGGAACGCACAAATCTTTTGTACTCACCTGACGGCGGAACTGGTTTCCATCGCAGGAGAATATTGGCTGAGCGACAAGATCCCAGCCGAATTTTATGGCAAAGCGGCCCGCCTGCTCCTGGCAGAAGACGCTTTGACTGTTCAACCGTTGAATTGATCCCTTTTAACAAGGAATTTCTATGGCACGCATTATTGTTGTGACTTCGGGTAAAGGAGGCGTTGGCAAGACCACCTCCAGCGCGGCCATCGCTACAGGTTTGGCCCAGAAGGGAAAGAAAACCGTCGTTATCGACTTCGATATCGGCCTGCGTAACCTGGACCTGATCATGGGTTGTGAGCGTCGCGTCGTGTATGACTTCGTTAACGTCATTCAGGGCGATGCCACGCTTAACCAGGCGCTGATTAAAGACAAGCGCACCGAGAACCTTTACATTTTACCGGCGTCTCAGACCCGTGATAAAGATGCCCTGACCCGTGAAGGCGTTGAAAAGGTCCTCGACGAACTGAAAAAAATGGAGTTCGACTTTGTGGTCTGTGACTCCCCTGCCGGTATCGAAACCGGTGCCCTGATGGCGCTCTACTTTGCGGATGAAGCGATCATCACCACCAACCCTGAAGTCTCTTCCGTGCGAGATTCTGATCGCATTCTTGGCATTCTTGCTTCCAAATCCCGCCGCGCGGAAAATGGTCAGGAGCCGATTAAAGAACACCTGTTGCTGACCCGATACAATCCGGGCCGTGTGAACAAAGGTGATATGCTGAGCATGGAAGACGTACTGGAAATTCTGCGCATCAAGCTGGTTGGCGTTATTCCGGAAGATCAGTCCGTATTACGCGCGTCTAACCAGGGTGAGCCAGTCATTCTGGATGCAACGGCAGATGCAGGTAAAGCTTACGCCGATACCGTTGACCGTCTGCTGGGAGAAGAACGTCCTTTCCGCTTCATTGAAGAAGAGAAGAAAGGTTTCCTCAAACGCCTGTTCGGAGGATAAGTTATGGCATTACTGGACTTTTTTCTCTCGCGGAAAAAAAGCACCGCCAACATCGCTAAAGAGCGTCTGCAAATTATCGTTGCGGAGCGTCGTCGTAGCGACGCCGAGCCACACTACCTGCCGCAGCTGCGCAAGGACATTCTGGAAGTGATCTGTAAGTACGTGCAGATTGACCCGGAAATGGTCACGGTACAGCTGGAGCAGAAAGACGGGGATATTTCGATTCTGGAGCTGAACGTGACGCTACCGGAAGCGGAAGAGTCACGTTAATTCCTTTGTGGTTTTGTAGGCCGGGCACGCATCGCGCCGCCCGGCACGTTCCCCGGTGGCGCTGCGCTTACCGGGGCTACATTTCTTAGCGCGGATAACCTTCCAGCAGCGTCTTCAGACGTTCGGCCATCAGTTCCCCACGCCAGCCCGACACCATTTCGGGTAAACCATTCTGCTGTTTCAGCTTCCAGTGCCAGTTCAGCAACTGGTTAATCTGACGACGGGACGCCAGCAGTTCTGCACTCAGCTTGCTTTCGCTCGCCACCGTCTGCACCAGGGCTTTGATATCTTTGAACGCCTTACGATAGCCCGGCATGTCCATCAAATTGAGCAACGGCTCCGGCAGTGCGTCGTCCGGCATGTGCTGCGCTTTTTCCACCAGCGCCAGCAGCGTCTTGCCGTGGAAGCGAATTTCACTGCCCGAAAGCCCAATGCTGTCCAGCTCGCCCAGGCTACCCGGCATGTAGCGTGCTACCGCCCAGAGATGCTCTTCGCGCACCACAAAGTTAACGGCCAGATCGCGCTCACGCGCTTTACGCAGACGCCAGTCGGCGAGCAGCTGCAAACAGGCCAGCTGACGGGTGCGAAGCTGCCAGGCGTTGCTGATATCGCGCCAGGCTTCTTTCGGGTCGACCACTTCCTGACGACGCTGCTGTGCCATGCGGCACTCATCCAGCGCGGCTGAGAGCCAGCCTGAAGCTTCCGCCTCTTTCATCAGCTGTCCGGCAATCGGCAGCAGATAAAACACGTCGGCTGCCGCATACTCAAGCTGGCGAGCGGTCAATGGACGGGCCAGCCAGTCCGTGCGCGACTCGCTCTTGTCCAGTGCCAGGCCAGTGTACTCTTCGACCATCGCCGCAAATCCCCACGAAAGCGGGCGGTTGCTGAACGCGGCAAGGATCTGCGTGTCAATCAGCGGCTGCGGCATGATGCCAAAGGTGTTGAGAAACACTTCCAGATCTTCACTGCCCGCATGCAGGTATTTCGTGACGGCGGTATCAAGCAGCAGGTCGCGCATTGGCGTCCAGTCGGTAATGCCGAGCGGGTCAATCAGCGAGACGCGCTTGCCGTCGTACATCTGAATCAGCCCCAGCTGCGGGTAGTAGGTCCGCGTGCGGACAAACTCGGTATCCAGGGCGATAGCAGGGAAATCGCGCGTCACTTCGCACAGCGAAGCCAGCTCGTCGTTGGTCGTGATCATCTGGTAATTCAAAGCAGTTTCTCTTTTGTTTGCGCCCATAAAAAACGCCGGCTTAACCGGCGTCTGGGCGATTAGCGTGAAGCTCAGGCCTTATTGTCCACTTTGGCACGGGCTTCGTCACGTAATTCTCGTCGTAATATCTTCCCGACATTGGATTTTGGCAGTTCATCGCGGAATTCAACCAGCTTAGGCACTTTATAACCGGTGAGCTGGCGACGGCAGAAGGTAATAAGCTCTTCGTCAGTCAGCGACGCGTCTTTCTTAACCACAAATATCTTCACCGCTTCACCGCTGCTGCCGGAAGGCACGCCCACGGCCGCCACCTCCAGCACGCCGCTGTGCTGCATCACGACGTCTTCGATTTCATTCGGATAGACGTTAAAGCCGGAGACGAGGATCATGTCTTTTTTGCGATCAACAATCCGCAGGAAGCCTTCGTCATCCATCACCGCGATATCGCCGGTATGCAGCCAGCCGTCTTTGATGATTTCATCGGTGGCGTCCGGACGCTGCCAGTAGCCCAGCATCACCTGCGGCCCTTTCACACACAGCTCGCCCGGTTCGCCATGAGCCACTTCCTTATCCTCATCATCGACCAGTTTGGCTTCCGTCGACGGCACCGGCAGACCGATGCTTCCGCTGTGGTAGTCAATGTCGTGCGGGTTAACGCTCACCAGCGGCGCGCACTCCGTCAGGCCGTAGCCTTCCAGTAAATACTGGCCCGTCAGTTTTACCCAGCGCTCGGCGACCGCCTGCTGGACGGGCATGCCGCCGCCGGCCGAGAGGTGCAGCGTGGAAAAATCAAGCTGCTGAAACTCTTTGTTATTTAACAACGCATTAAACAGGGTGTTCACGCCCGTCATGGCGGTGAAGGGGTATTTCGCCAGCTCTTTCACCAGGCCCGGAATATCTCGCGGGTTGGTGATCAGCAGGTTTTGCCCGCCCAGCTCAATAAACAGCAGGCAGTTCATGGTCAGGGCAAAAATGTGGTACAGCGGCAGCGCCGTGACCACCAGCTCTTTACCCGGATGCAGCAGCGGCCCGTAGGTCGCGTTAACCTGCTCAAGGTTAGCCAGCATGTTGCGGTGCGTCAGCATCGCCCCTTTGGCCACGCCAGTGGTACCGCCGGTGTATTGCAGGAAAGCGAGATCGTCTGCCACCACTTCGGATTTGACATATTGCATGCGGTACCCCGCCTGCAGCGCACGACGGAAGGAGATAGCATCCGGCAGGTGATACTTCGGCACCAGGCGCTTTACGTACTTCACAACGAAGTTCACCAGCGTGCCTTTGGCTGTCGAAAGCTGATCGCCCATTCGCGTGAGAATGACGTGCTTGACCTGCGTACGCTCGACCACTTTTTCGAGCGTGTGGGCGAAGTTCGATACGATGACGATTGCCGCTGCACCGCTGTCGTTCAGCTGGTGCTCCAGCTCGCGCGGGGTATACAGCGGGTTGACATTCACCACGATCATCCCGGCGCGCAGAATACCGAACAGCGCCACAGGATATTGCAGCAGGTTCGGCATCATCAGCGCGACGCGGTCCCCTTTTTGCAGCCCTAACCCTTCCTGCAGATAAGCAGCAAACGCCCGGCTACGCTCTTCCAGCTTGCGGAAGGTCATGACTTCGCCCATGTTCACAAAAGCGGGCTGGTCGGCGTAGCGCCGTACCGAGTGTTCAAATAATTCAACCAGGGAATGATAACGGTCAGGATTGATCTCCGCAGGGACATCCGCGGGATAACGGTTTAGCCAAACCTTTTTCAATGCATCACCTCTGAAATGAGCGTTCGTCGTCATCACAACCCCGATAATAAACAGTTCGTTAACATTATATTAACTCAGCGTACCAGTTTATTAATTACCCAGATTTAAGGTTGCGAAGCGCGTCACTCTTTTTTTTCGTTTTATCCGTAAAAAAACAGAGACAGCGGCTGAGCCGCTGTCTCTTTCATAATTAAAACAGTAAGTTACTCAGTTACGATCGTTTGTACCTGTGCCGGACCTGGGTTGTACCAGCCCCAGCCGCCGTAGCCATAGCGGTATGGATGTGGACCCCACATCCACGGATCGATCGGCTGCGGAGGCATGACAACCTGTTGGACAATGCGCCAGCGTTTATAGCCGGTTACCTGCATGGTCATAAATTTGTACGGCGTGCTGCCGATTTTACCCTCAACCGTGCCGGTAATCGGCCCCACCACCGTCACCAGCTGCCCGCGGAAGTCGACCGGGTCGAGGAAGCCGCTGACGTCAGCGTAGATGCGCCCACGAGAAGGCTCACCTAAACTCGGACGCGCACCGCTGTCCAGTGGCACGGTGGCAATTTCCAGACGGGTTTTACCCTGCTGGTTCACCACCTCAACCACTTTGCCGCCAAAGCGCGCTTCCTGGCCCACGTACAGCTCAGGGGCATTCATTACGCGCACCAGATCCTGCTGAGGCACCGGGCTGCTGCCCTTGATCGCATCAGGAACGGTTACGCAACCGCTCAGTGCTATGGCAACCGCGCCTGCCAGTAAAAGGCGTACTACGTTACTCTGAACCGCCATGATGCGACTCCTTTTTCTCAGTTCCTGTTACTGAGATTCACTCGCGGCCAGGAAGTTTCTTCCACGCGACGGTGTTTCGTAAATAAACAGGTTCTGCATGCTCAACGGCCACGGTTTTTCCCGCCGCGAGAAGCTGACAGGCGATGGGCAGCATGTCTTCTGCAGCAGGCAGCAGCATGTTGCCCTCGACCAGCGTGATGCCCGTATTGCTTGCCATCTCCGGCCAGGCGGCCCAGCCCGTGCCGACCGTTGCCCACTCGCCGGAGAGCTGCGTCAGGCGCTCGGTCACGGCCTCGGGCTTAAGCACCGCCTCCGTCTCTTCGCCGTGCCACACGCCCTGCTCGTCGCGGGTGTATTCAGCCCAGTAGACTTCGCCCATGCGGGCATCAATGGCTGCCAGCACGCGCGTTGCGCCGGTCATACGGTATGCGCCCTGCGCCATGGTCATCAGCGTGGAAACGCCAATCATCGGCAGTTCTGCACCCAGCGCCAGGCCCTGAGCAATACCAATCCCGATACGCACGCCGGTAAAACTGCCCGGCCCACGGCCATAGGCCAGCGCATCAAGATCGGTTAAGGCGGTGTGTCCCTGGTTCAGGATCGTCTTAACCAGAGGAAGAATACGTTGGGTGTGCTCTCGCGGGCACTCTTCGAAATGGGCACCGATCGCGCCATCGTTCCACAGGGCAACAGAACAGGCTTCTGTTGCCGTATCAATAGCCAGAATTCGCATTAGTCGTCGCGCTCTCGCAAGGGTCAGTCACAAAATGGCGCGCATTTTACCATACTTCGGGGCGAATTACTCCGCCGTCGGGTTCGCCAGGAAGCGAACCGCGCGTTTAATATCCCGCGTTCGGGGTGCGGGCGGCAGGCTGGCGAGGAAGGTCGCGCCGTAAGGGCGCATAACAAGGCGATTGTCGCAAATCACGAGCACGCCGCGATCGGAGACGTCGCGGATCAAACGCCCTACCCCCTGCTTCAGCGTGATGACCGCATCCGGGAGCTGAACGTCATCGAACGGATCGCCCCCGCGAAGGCGGCAATCTTCCATTCGCGCCTTGAGCAGCGGATCGTCCGGCGAGGTAAACGGCAGCTTGTCGATAATGACCAGCGAAAGCGTATCACCGCGCACGTCCACCCCTTCCCAGAAGCTGCTGGTCGCCACCAGGAGAGCGTTACCCGCGCTGACAAACTGCTGCAAAAGCTGCCCTTTGCTGGTCTCGCCCTGCAACAGTACCGGCAATGTCATGGTGGCGCGGAACTGCTCCGCCAGATCGCGCATCATCGCGTGGGATGTGCAGAGCATAAAGCAGCGGCCATTATTGGCCTCGATCATCGGTTTTAACATCGCCGCCAGATGACGGGCCGCCCCCGGCTGGTTGGGGAGCGGCAGGTTACGCGGCACACAGAGCAGCGCCTGTTTTTGGTAATCAAACGGGCTGGGTAACAGCAGGGATTCAGCCTGCTCAATGCCTAAACGTTCGGTGAAGTGGTGCAGATCGTCATTCACCGACAAGGTTGCCGAGGTAAAAATCCAGCTGCCTGGCTTTTGCGCCATTACCTCCTTGAACTTGTCCGCCACGGTCAGCGGCGTCAGGGCCAGGGTGAAGTGACGCGAAGTGCATTCGTACCAGTAGCTGTATCCCGGCTGGTTGATCTCTTTGAGTCTTTTGAGCCTTGTACGATAGACCGTCGCGCGCTCAAAGGCGGCATCCAGCAGCGCAGAGCGGCCCAGCGACAGCTTCGCGACGTCGTAGCACAGCTCCAGCGCATCATCGAGCAGCAGCAGCGCACGCTGAATATTGCTGTCCGCCAGCAGTTCACGCAGGTTGCCGCGATAGCCCGGCTCACCCAGCTGCAGGCGGAAATCCTGGGCGCTTTGCGCCAGTCGATCGGCACACTTTTGCAGCTGCTGGGTATCTTTCAGTTCGGTGCGGTAGGCAATGGTGAAATCTTTCGCCAGATCCTGCAACTGGCGGCTGGAGAGCGACTGGCCGAAATACTGGCTGGCAATATCCGGCAACTGGTGGGCTTCATCGAAAATCATCACCTCGGCTTCAGGGATGAGCTCACCGAAGCCGCTGTCTTTCACCACCATATCGGCCAGAAACAGATGATGGTTGACCACCACCACGTCTGCGTCCATCGCGGTTTTACGCGCCTTGACCACAAAACACTCTTTATACAGCGGGCAATCGCTGCCAAGGCAGTTATCGTTGGTGCTGGTTACCAGCGGCCAGGCCGGGGAATCTTCCGGCACGCTCGCGCAGGTGCTGATATCCCCCTCCTTGGTCTGGTTCGCCCAGGCGCGGAGAATAATGACATCGCTCAGGGTCTGTACCGGCAGATCGCCCCCCGCCAGCGCCTGCTGCTCAAGCCGCTCGAGGCAGAGGTAGTTTGAGCGCCCTTTCAACAAGGCCAGCCGCCCTTTGTATTTCAGCGCTTTTGCCACCGTCGGCAAATCGCGGCTGTAGAGCTGGTCCTGCAGCGCTTTCGACCCGGTCGAGACGATCACCTTCTTCTTTGCACGCAGCGCAGGTGCGAGGTAAGCGTAGGTTTTCCCCGTGCCGGTACCGGCCTCAACCACCAGCGGCTGCGCCTGTTCAATTGCCTTTGCGACGGCGTGCGCCATCTGCCGCTGAGGTTCACGCGGGTTAAAGCCGGGAATGGCCTTTGCTAACTGGCCTTCTGGGGAAAAATCGTCTGCCACGGTGCTCTCTCACTGTATTTTTGCACAGGGATTATGTCAGCCCATCCCTTCCTGTGCCACCCCAAATAGTGACGAAGAGGGAACAATATGGCAGTCTTGCCGCCTGATATGAAAAATAACGAGGAAACGTTTATGTCAATTTTGCGCATTGATGCCGAAGCCCGCTGGTCTGACGTTGTGATCCATAACCAGACGCTCTACTACACCGGCGTGCCGGCCAACCTGGACGCAGATGCCTTTGAGCAGACGGCTAACACCCTGGCACAAATTGATGCCGTGCTGGAGAAACAGGGCAGCGACAAATCCCGCATTCTGGATGCCACTATTTTCCTGGCGAATAAAGAAGATTTTGCGGCGATGAACAAAGCCTGGGATGCGTGGGTTGTGGCGGGTCACGCGCCTGTACGTTGCACCGTACAGGCCACGCTGATGAAACCGGAATATAAGGTTGAGATTAAGATTATCGCGGCGGTTTAAGCCCGATTACTCTTCGTCTTCTTCATCCTCGAAACGCGCCACGATCCGCTCACCGGTATGGGTGGCGCGAAGTTCTTCTGCCACCTGAGAAATAGCCTGTCCGCTGCTCATCCCCTGGGACATCAGCTCCTGAATTCGCTCAACCGCTTTCTGCTGCTGGTCGTGGCTCAGAGAAGGTAAACCTGCAAACATCGTCAACTCCTGCTAAATTATTCGCGCTCATTATTTCACGCTGCCGGTAGTATGCCACACATGAACACGCGCTTGCCCACTGTTATTACCCTGCCCTGGCGTGCTGACGCCGCCGAATTCTGGTTTGCCCGCCTGAGTCACCGTCCGTACGCCATGCTGCTGCACTCCGGCCATGCTGACCATCCTTATAGCCGGTTTGATATCCTGGTCTCTGACCCGCTGGAAACCCTGGTCACGCGGGGAAACCTCACCACGGTGGGAGGGCTGGAATCCACCGACGATCCGCTCACTCTGCTCCAGCAGCGCCTTGATGCCCTTGGCTTATCTGCTTCGCCCCATCCTGACCTGCCCTTCCAGGGCGGCGCGCTCGGGCTGTTTGGCTACGATCTCGGGCGTCGGTATGAAACGTTGCCTGACATCGCGCAGCGGGATATTGCCATTCCGGATATGGCGGTAGGGTTGTACGACTGGGCGCTGATTGTCGATCACCACCGGCAGCGCGTCTCGCTCCTGAGCCATGCGGACGTCCACGCCCGGCTCGCCTGGCTTGAGGCGCAGACACCCGCGACACCACAGCCTTTCAGCCTGACCTCAGGCTGGCGGTCCAACATGACCGCCCCGGCGTATGCCGAGAAGTTCGCCCGCGTTCAGGCCTGGCTGCAAAGCGGCGATTGCTATCAGGTTAACCTTGCCCAGCGGTTCCAGGCGACCTATGAGGGCGACGAGTGGCAGGCGTTTTGCCATCTTAATGCCAGCAATAAAGCGCCCTTTAGCGCCTTTATCCGCCTGGACGAAGGGGCGATCCTGAGCCTTTCGCCGGAGCGTTTTATTCATCTGGCCGATCGGACTATTCAGACCCGCCCCATCAAAGGCACGCTGCCGCGCGTTGCCGACCCGGTTGCCGACCGCCAGCAGGCGGAGAAACTGGCGTCATCCCCGAAGGACCGCGCCGAAAATTTGATGATTGTCGATTTGATGCGCAACGACATTGGTCGCGTGGCCGAGCCGGGCAGCGTACGCGTGCCTGAGCTGTTTGTGGTTGAAGCGTTTCCGGCCGTTCACCATCTGGTGAGCACCATCACTGCACGACTGCCCGCCTCACGCACCGCCTGCGACCTGCTGCGCGCCGCATTCCCCGGCGGGTCGATTACCGGCGCACCAAAAGTCCGGGCGATGGAAATCATCGACGAACTGGAGCCGCACCGCCGCAACGCCTGGTGTGGCAGCATTGGCTACATCAGCCTGTGCGGCACCATGGACACCAGCATCACCATCCGCACCGTGACCGCCTGGGACGGCAGCCTATACTGCTCTGCGGGCGGCGGCATTGTTGCAGACAGTGAGGTACAGTCGGAATATCAGGAAACCTTTGATAAAGTTAACCGTATCCTGAAGCAACTGGAGAAGTAACGGGTGAAGAATGAGAACCTGACGCTCGATGCGTTTATGTCACGCTTTCAGCTTTTGCGCCCGCAGGTGAGCCGCGAAACCCTGAATCAACGTCAGGCCGCGGTGCTGATCCCGGTGGTACGTCGCGAACAACCCGGTCTTCTGCTGACCCAGCGCTCGCCGCATATGCGTAAGCATGCCGGTCAGGTCGCGTTCCCCGGCGGGGCCGTCGACAGTACCGACGCCTCGCTGATTGCCGCTGCGCTGCGCGAAGCGCACGAAGAGGTCGCCATCCCGCCTGAGGCCGTGGAAATCATCGGCGTGCTGCCGCCCGTTGACAGCGTCACCGGATTTCAGGTCACCCCCGTCGTCGGTATTATCCCGCCCGACCTTCAGTATCACGCCAGCGTCGACGAGGTAGCCGCGGTGTTCGAAATGCCGCTGGAAGAAGCGCTGCGTCTTAGCCGCTATCACCCTCTGGATATTCAGCGCCGTGGGCACGAACATCGGGTGTGGTTATCCTGGTACCAGCATTATTTTGTCTGGGGCATGACCGCAGGCATCATTCGTGAGCTGGCTCTGCAAATCGGCCTGAAGCCTTGACTATACTTTACATTCCTGGAAACGGTGACGGTTTGCGAGGCGCGTCTCAGCATTAGTAATTCAGAGGTTAAGCATTAGTTTAATTCATGTGAATAGTTAAGCCGACACCGACGTTCCCTCATACACTATGCGCAGTTATAACATCGTTACTGGAGACCCGGTAACCCTGTCAGGAGTGTAAACGTGATTAGTATATTCGACATGTTCAAAGTGGGAATTGGTCCTTCTTCTTCCCACACTGTAGGGCCGATGAAGGCCGGTAAACAGTTCGTCGATGATCTGGTCGAAAAAGGATTACTGGAAAGCGTTACCCGTGTCGCCGTGGATGTTTACGGTTCACTGTCATTAACGGGTAAAGGCCACCACACCGATATCGCCATTATTATGGGTCTGGCAGGTAACATGCCGGACACCGTAGATATTGATGCCATTCCGGCATTTATCCGCGACGTGGAAACGCGCGGTCGCCTGCTGCTGGCCAACGGTCAGCAGGAAGTGGATTTCCCGCAAAACGACGGCATGCGTTTTCGCAGCGACAACCTGCCGCTGCATGAAAATGGCATGACCATTCACGCCTGGAGCGGTGAAAAAGAGATTTACAGCAAAACCTATTACTCCATCGGCGGTGGTTTCATCGTGGATGAAGAGCATTTCGGTAAAGATACCGCAGGCGACGTGAACGTGCCGTATCCGTTCAAGTCAGCCACGGAGATGCTGGGCTTTTGCAAAGAGACCGGCCTGTCGCTCTCCGGCATGGTGATGCAGAACGAACTGGCGCTGCACAGCAAGAAAGAGATTGAAGACTATTTTGCTAACGTCTGGCAAACCATGCGCGCCTGTATCGATCGCGGGATGAATACCGAAGGGGTGCTTCCTGGCCCGCTGCGCGTTCCGCGTCGCGCCTCTGCCCTGCGCCGTATGCTGGTTACCACCGACAAGTTCTCCAATGACCCGATGAACGTCGTGGACTGGGTGAACATGTTTGCCCTCGCGGTAAACGAAGAGAACGCCGCCGGTGGTCGCGTGGTGACGGCGCCTACCAACGGTGCGTGCGGTATCGTGCCTGCCGTTCTGGCCTACTACGATCACTTCATCGAGCCGGTCACGCCGGATATTTACATCCGTTACTTCCTCGCCTCGGGTGCGATTGGCGCGCTGTATAAGATGAACGCCTCGATTTCCGGTGCTGAAGTGGGTTGTCAGGGTGAAGTGGGCGTGGCCTGCTCGATGGCCGCTGCCGGTCTTGCAGAGCTGCTGGGCGCAAGCCCTGAGCAGGTGTGCGTGGCGGCAGAAATCGGCATGGAGCACAACCTCGGTCTGACCTGCGATCCGGTTGCAGGCCAGGTTCAGGTACCGTGTATTGAGCGTAACGCGATTGCCTCGGTGAAAGCGATCAACGCCTCGCGCATGGCGATGCGCCGTACCAGTGAACCGCGCGTATCGCTGGATAAGGTTATCGAAACCATGTACGAGACCGGCAAAGATATGAACGCGAAGTACCGCGAGACCTCCCGCGGCGGCCTGGCCATCAAGGTTCAGTGCGACTAATACTCCCTATCGCCCATCTGCAACAGATGGGCGAATTTTTGTCTCCCGTCTCGTCTCCTCCCGCAATCCCCACTACACTTTCTCTGTTGCTTCCGGCTTTTGGGGCTGGCAGCGTATCGGGCGACCGTTCATGCAAACTGCACAGACGATCATTAAAGACTATCGCCGAAAACGCGTTATCGTCTGTGTAACGGTTGCGCTCCTTACGCTCATCCTGACGCTGGGCATCCGGTTTATTTCCCAGCGGAACGTCAATCAGGAACGCATCCTGGACTTTACCCGCCATACCGTCGTCTCTCTCGATAACATCCTGATAGCCCTGGACAATCACCGTGAGGTGCTGCATTCCCTGGTGGGTGAACCCTGTCCGCAGGCCCATCTGGTGCTGCGCAAGCAGGCTGCGATGCTTCAGACCGTTCGCTCCATCGCCCTTGTTCAGGACGGGGTGGTCTATTGCTCCAGTATTTTTGGCAGCCGAAACCTCCCCGTGCGCGAGGTTCAGCCGATGCTGCCGGCCAGCGAACCCAGGCTGATTTTGTCCACCGACCGCTGGCTGCTGCTCGGCAGCCCGATTCTGATCCAGTGGTACCCGGTTTCTGAAAACGGCGAAAACGGGCTGATGGAAGTCGTCAATATTGAACTGCTCACCCGAATGCTTCTGGAGCCCCAGCGCCCACTGATCACTGACGTGGTGCTGACCGTAGGCGACCAGTCATTGCGTTACGGCCAACAGGTGACCGATTCGCTGACATTTGATGATAGCGACGTGCTGCTGACACAAAATTCAGCTCGCTACCCTTTCAGCATCACCGTGAGCGGCCCCGGCCCCGGTGTCATGGCGTTGAAAAACCTCCCCACCCAGCTTCCGCTGGCGTTGATGTTGAGCCTGCTGGTGGGGTACATCGCCTGGCTTGCCACCGCCCGCCGGATGAGCTTTACCTGGGAGATCAATATGGGGCTGGCGGCGCGTGAATTTGAGCTGTTCTGCCAGCCGCTGGTCAATGCCAGAACGCAGGAGTGCGTGGGCGTTGAGATCCTGCTGCGCTGGAATAACCCGCGTCAGGGCTGGATTTCGCCCGACGTGTTTATTCCCCTGGCCGAGGAGCACAACCTGATTGCCCCCCTCACCCGCTACGTCATTTTTGAAACCGTGCGCCAGCTGGGTTATTTCCCGGCGACGCCCGGTTTTCACATCGGCATTAACGTGGCTGCCAGCCATTTCCGCCGGGGCATCCTGCTACAGGATCTCAACCGCTTGTGGTTCCATTCGCACCCCATTCAGCAGCTGGTGATCGAGCTAACGGAGCGCGACGCTCTGCTGGATGTTGATTACCGCATCGTGCGCGAGCTCCACCGCAAGGGCATTAAGCTGGCCATTGATGATTTTGGTACCGGCAGTAGCTCGCTGTCATGGCTGGAAAAACTTCACCCGGACGTGCTGAAAATTGATAAGTCGTTCACCACCGCCATCGGCACTGACGCCGTAAATTCGACGGTGACGGATATTATTATCGCGCTGGGCCAGCGGCTGAACATTGAACTGGTTGCGGAAGGGGTTGAGACAGAAGAACAGTCGCGATATTTGCGCCGTCACGGGGTGCATATTTTGCAGGGGTATTTATATGCGCGGCCAATGCCGCTGAGGGAGTTTCCGACGTGGCTGGCGGGGAGTAGCCCCCCGCCAGCGCAGCATAACGGGCACATTGTGCCCCTGATGCCGATGCGTTAAACAGCCTTACTCTTCTTCGTCATGCGCGGACTGCTCTTTAACAATACGCACCATATCCACACGATAGTCATTGGCTTCGACAATGGTGATATGCAGCGGCGGCAGCTCGATAACGTCACCGACGCGCGGGATTTGCCCGTTAACGGCAATCACCAGCCCGGCAACCGTCGCGGAATCTTCCTCGTCGTTGACCACGTTTTCAACGCCCAGCATGTGCGAGAGCGTATGCAGATCGGTGGTCCCTTTGACCAGCCAGCCTTCGCCATCGTTCACGATCTCCGGCGTTTCATCCGCATCCGGGAATTCACCGGCAATCGCTTCCAGCACGTCCAGCGGCGTGACCAGCCCCTGCACCACACCAAACTCGTTGGTGACGATGACAAAGCTGCCGCGTGCGCGACGCAGTACGCCCAGCAGGTTGATCGGATCCAGCGTTTCCGGCACCACGATCGCCGGGGAAGCGGCAGCTACCGCTTCAACGTTAACGCCATCTTCCAGCGCCACCAGCATCTCTTTTGCTCGCACAACGCCGATAATTTCATCCAGTTCACCACGGCACACCGGGAACAGACTGTGTGGCGAAGAGAGCAGCTGCTGGCGAATTTCGTCGACGCTCAGGTTGGCATCCACCCAGCTGATTTCACCGCGCGGCGTCATAATACCGCGCAGAGAGCGGGAGGCCAGCGAGAGCACGCCGTTGATCATGTAGCGCTCTTCTTCAACAAACGCCCCTTCCGGGACCGGCACCGGGTTACGGTTTTCGCTGTCAGACTGCACGTTCACCTGGCGACGACCGCCCATCAGACGCAGAATGGCGTCGGCGGTGCGGGCGCGCAGCGGCAGGTTCGACTGCTGCTTGATAAAGTTCCGGCGCGCAATCTGGTTAAACAGCTCGATAATGATCGAGAAACCAATCGCGGCGTACAGGTAACCTTTCGGAATATGGAAGCCAAAACCTTCTGCCACCAGGCTGAGACCAATCATCAGCAGGAAGCTCAGACACAGGACCACCACCGTCGGATGCTGGTTGACGAAACGCGTCAGCGGTTTAGACGCCAGCAGCATGACCGCCATAGCAATAACAACCGCCGCCATCATCACCGGCAGGTGGTTCACCATGCCGACCGCCGTGATCACCGCATCCAGGGAGAAGACCGCATCCAGCACCACAATCTGCAACACCACGACCCAGAAGCTGGCATAGCCTTTACCGTGACCATCGTCGTGCTGGCGATTCTCCAGCCGCTCGTGAAGCTCGGTAGTCGCTTTGAAGAGCAGGAAGATACCCCCGATGAGCATAATCAAATCACGCCCGGAGAAGGTGTAGTCCATCACCGAGAACAGCGGTTTGGTCAGCGTGACCATCCACGAGATCACGGACAGCAGGCCCAAACGCATGATCAGCGCCAGCGAGAGGCCTATCAGACGTGCCTTATCGCGCTGCTTAGGCGGCAGCTTGTCGGCAAGGATGGCGATAAACACCAGGTTATCAATACCAAGAACGATTTCGAGCACGACAAGCGTGAGTAATCCTACCCAGATTGACGGGTCCATTAAGAATTCCATGACAAGCTCCTGCTAAAGGAATGACGAAACGGTGCCCCACTCAAGGTGGGCAAATCAAAGGCAGACAGAGTCGGTGCGTGGCAAGGATTGCCGGTGAAACAGGCGCAATGTGGCCTGGAGGATGACTGACGTCGGTGACGGTCCATATAGTGGGCTGCTGCCCTATACTCCTGATCGATTAAACGGAGGCTAAACATATCAGAGACAATAAGATTTTGGCAAAGATTTACTTTCTTTTGCAAAAAGGTGTTACGACTAAATTTTCGACGCGTAATTTCTCTTTTTCGAAAGCTAAATTACGGATCTTCATCACATAAATTATTTTTTCACTGTCTAAAATAAATCGCGGAAGTCTTAGTTAATTTAACTCTAACCCTTATCTGAATCGATTCGGTACACGTAAGACGATTCTCAGTACGCCTGCACCGTGGGCGTATCAATGATAATAAAAGGAGGTAGCAAGTGACCATTGCTATTGTCATAGGCACACATGGTTGGGCTGCAGAGCAGCTACTCAAAACGGCAGAAATGCTGTTGGGTGAGCAGGAAAACGTAGGCTGGATCGATTTCGTTCCCGGTGAAAACGCCGAAACGCTGATCGAGAAATATACTGCTCAGCTTGAGAAGCTGGATACCAGCAAAGGCGTGCTGTTTCTCGTTGATACATGGGGCGGCAGCCCGTTTAATGCTGCCAGCCGCATTGTCGTCGATAAAGAGCATTATGAAGTTGTCGCCGGGGTAAATATCCCGATGCTGGTGGAAACCTTCATGGCGCGCGACGACAACCCTGATTTTGACGAACTGGTCGCGCTGGCGGTTGAAACCGGCCGCGAAGGTGTGAAAGCACTGAAAGCGCAGCCGGTTGAAAAACCCGCACCTGTTGCCGCAGCCCCTAAAGCTGCCGCACCGGTGAAACCGATGGGGGCTAACGATTACATGGTCATCGGCCTTGCGCGTATCGATGACCGCTTAATCCACGGCCAGGTCGCGACGCGCTGGACCAAAGAGACCAACGTTAAGCGCATTATCGTTGTCAGCGACGAAGTGGCCGCGGACACCGTTCGTAAAACCCTTCTCACCCAGGTAGCTCCGCCGGGCGTCACCGCCCACGTGGTGGATGTTGCCAAAATGATCCGTGTTTATAACAACCCGAAATACGCGGGCGAACGCGTGATGCTTCTGTTTACTAACCCGACAGACGTCGAGCGCATTGTTGAAGGCGGCGTGAAAATTACCTCCGTTAACATCGGTGGCATGGCTTTCCGCCAGGGCAAAACGCAGGTCAACAACGCGATTTCAGTCGATGAGAAAGATATCGAGGCGTTCAACAAACTGAATGCGCGCGGTATTGAGCTGGAAGCCCGTAAGGTTTCCACTGACCAGAAACTGAAGATGATGGATTTGATCGGCAAAGTCGGGAAATAACCCGCGCCGGTTTTTCACATAAAGCTTATGTAATAGGAGAAGTACAATGGAGATTACCACTCTTCAGATTGTGCTGGTGTTCGTCGTCGCATGTATTGCGGGTATGGAATCCGTACTTGATGAATTTCAGTTCCACCGCCCACTGGTGGCCTGTACGCTGATTGGTGCCGTTCTCGGTGATATGAAAACCGGTATCATCATCGGGGGTACCCTGGAGATGATCGCCCTCGGCTGGATGAACATCGGTGCCGCCGTTGCGCCTGATGCCGCGCTGGCCTCTATCATCTCAACCGTTCTGGTTATTGCCGGTCATCAGAGCATCGGTGCGGGTATTGCCCTGGCGATCCCACTGGCAGCAGCAGGCCAGGTGCTGACCATCATCGTTCGTACTATCACCGTGGCCTTCCAGCACGCGGCGGATAAGGCGGCGGATAATGGCAACCTGACGGCGCTCTCCTGGATCCACGTTTCGTCCCTGTTCCTGCAGGCGATGCGTATCGCGATCCCGGCGGTTATCGTTGCTATCTCCGTCGGTACCAGCGAAGTGCAGAGCATGCTGAACGCCATTCCAGAAGTGGTCACCGGTGGTCTGAACATCGCAGGCGGCATGATCGTTGTGGTCGGTTACGCGATGGTTATCAACATGATGCGTGCAGGCTACCTGATGCCATTCTTCTACCTCGGCTTCGTGACTGCGGCCTTCACCAACTTCAACCTGGTTGCACTGGGTGTGATTGGTGCCGTCATGGCGATTCTCTATATCCAGCTGAGCCCGAAATATAACCGCGTTGCGGGTGCGCCGGTGCAGGCCGCTGGTAATAACGATCTCGATAACGAACTGGACTAGCAGGTGAGCGACATGGTTGATATGACAAAAACTACCCCTGAGAAGAAACTGACTCCGGGTGATATTCGTGGCGTGTTCATCCGTTCTAACCTGTTTCAGGGTTCATGGAACTTCGAACGTATGCAGGCGCTGGGCTTCTGCTTCTCCATGGTACCGGCGATCAAACGCCTCTACCCTGAAAACAACGAAGCGCGCCGTCAGGCGATAAAGCGTCACCTGGAATTCTTCAACACCCATCCTTACGTCGCCGCCCCAGTGCTGGGCGTGACGCTGGCGATGGAAGAGCAGCGTGCAAACGGCGCAGAGATTGACGATGGTGCCATCAACGGTATCAAAGTTGGTCTGATGGGGCCGCTGGCAGGCGTGGGTGACCCCATCTTCTGGGGAACCGTGCGTCCGGTCTTTGCGGCGCTGGGTGCCGGGATCGCGATGAGCGGTAGCCTGCTTGGTCCTCTGCTGTTCTTCATCCTGTTCAATGCCGTCCGTCTGCTGACCCGTTACTACGGTGTGGCTTACGGCTACCGTAAGGGTGTGGACATCGTGAAGGACATGGGCGGCGGCTTCCTGCAGAAACTGACCGAGGGGGCGTCTATTCTCGGCCTGTTTGTCATGGGGGCATTGGTTAACAAGTGGACGCATGTGAACATCCCGCTGGTGGTCTCCACCATCACCGGCCAGGATGGACAGACTCGCGTGACCACCGTGCAGACTATCCTGGACCAGCTGATGCCGGGCCTGGTACCGCTGCTGTTGACCTTCGCCTGCATGTGGCTGCTGCGCAAAAAAGTTAACCCGCTGTGGATCATTGTTGGCTTCTTTGTCATCGGTATCGCGGGCTACGCGGTCGGCCTGCTGGGTCTGTAAGAACGTGTTATAAGCCGGGGGCTTGCCCCCGGTTTTTTTATCTGGAGGATGAATGACTGTCACGGACATCGTACTGGTTTTGTTTATTGTTGCCCTTCTGGCTTACGCGATCTATGACGAATTCATCATGCCTCGCCGTCACGACGAGACGCTGCTTGCCCTGCCCCTTCTGCGCCGTGGACGCGTTGATGCGTTTATCTTCGCCGGCCTTATCGTCATTCTTATTTACAACAACGTCATGAGCCACGGTGCATTATTAACCACATGGTTATTATGTGCGCTGGCATTGATGGCCATTTATCTTTTCTGGATCCGTACGCCAAAAATCATCTTCAAACGCAGTGGTTTTTTCTTCGCCAATGTATGGATAGAATATAACCGTATTAAAGAGATGAATTTATCCGAAGACGGCGTGCTGGTGATGCAATTAGAACAGCGCCGCCTGCTCATTCGCGTGAAGAATATTGACGACCTGGAAAGAATATATAAATTATTCCTTAAAATTCAGTAAGTTATCTATATAGTCGTGGCTATATTCTGCCTTTATTTCAGGACGTAAATATAGCCAAAGCTATATTCATCGCGTTATTTCCCTTATATTTATTAACGATAAATTCACTAATAAACCTAAATGAAAATCGTTATCAACAAGTTAATAAATTTATAGCGCGCCGTTGTTGTTTTATATTCTCAAATTATGTTAAGGTTGCGCCCGTCGTTGGGGAGTAGCTAATTTTCTGTTTTCAGAAAATGTACGTGTCAACATACTCGTTGAAAAACGTGGCGCGTACGGATCGTTTGTAGCACGGTTTACGTGCGTCACGGTCAGGCGAGACCATAGATACATCAACTGCTGTTTACTGGGGGCAGTGATGTGTCATATGGATATCCCCGGTCTGGATGCTGTCATGAATATCTCCGCCACAATCCTTCTCGCTTTCGGCATGTCTATGGACGCATTTGCGGTTTCCATCAGCAAAGGTGCCACGCTCCACAAACCTAAATTCTCTGAAGCACTGCGCACGGGTCTGATTTTTGGTGCTATCGAAGCGCTAACGCCGCTAATAGGCTGGGGGCTGGGTATGCTTGCCAGCCAGTTCGTGCTGGAGTGGAGCCACTGGATTGCCTTTGTCCTGCTGGTCTTTCTGGGTGGACGTATGGTGATCGAAGGCGTGCGCGGAAACAGCGACGACGACGCAGAGCCTCAGCACCGCCACGGTTTTTGGCTGTTAGTCACCACCGCGATTGCCACCAGCCTTGATGCAATGGCGGTCGGGGTAGGTCTGGCCTTCCTGCAGGTGAATATCATTGCCACCGCGCTGGCTATCGGCTGTGCGACGCTCATTATGTCTACCCTGGGCATGATGGTTGGTCGGTTTATTGGCCCGCTGTTGGGCAAGCGAGCCGAAATTTTGGGCGGGATCGTGTTGATCGGCATTGGTGCCCAAATCCTCTGGGCACACTTCGCGGGTTAATCTTCGCGCTGCCAGCAGTGGATACTGAAATCCGTCTGGCAGCAAAAGGTTGTCTGTTGCGCTAATTTTGCCCACACATCCGGCTTTGCCCGCCAGGCAAACGGCGTCATCTGCAGTAACGCCACGGCCTCTTCCCCGTTCAGGTTCATCTCATACGCTACCGCATGCTCGTCTTTGAGCGTAAAGCCACCCAGCTGCTCCGAGTGCGGCGCATGCAGGCGCACGTCGTCATAGATGAGTCCCTTTAATTCCATGAGATGACGCGGGCCAGGCGTGACGGTTATCACCCATCCACCCGGTTTCACCACGCGCGCCAGCTCCTCCGCCTTACAGGGCGCGTAGATACGCACCACGGCATCCATACTCGCATTTTCAAATGGCAGGCGATGGCTTGATGCCACGCAAAACGTCACGGCCGTATAGCGCTTCGCCGCGGCCCGAATCGCCACCTTTGAGACATCCAGCCCCCAGGTTTCTGCCCCTTTTGCCTTAGCAACGTCCGCAAACGCCGTCGTGTAATACCCTTCCCCGCAGCCAATATCCAGCACGGCCGTTGCGCCCTGCATCAGGTTTGCTGCCAGCAGCTGTGAAACGGTATCGCGCAGTGGCTGATAGTGTCCGGCATCAAGGAATGCACGGCGGGCCTGCATCATCTCCGCGCTGTCACCCGGATCGCGGGAGCGTTTGTGCTGCACCGGAAGAAGATTCACATACCCTTCTTTTGCCATATCAAATTGGTGTCCCTGCGGACAGGCAAAACTTTTCGCTGAGCGTGTCAGCGGTGCGTGGCAAAGGGGACAGCTGAAAGACATGGTGACTCCGGGGGGCATTCATTAAAGGGCGAAAGTGTACCGCTATTCGCCCTTGTAGAAAACGGCTGGGTTAACGCATGACGATCAGATGGTCAGAATCTGCCGCCAGGCCATCCGGTTTGACGTTTTCGAGGCGCAGGACATTGCCCATGATTTCGCTGAACACCGGGGCTGAAACCGCCCCGCCGTAATAAGCCCCATTTTGAGGATCGTTAATCACAACGACCAGCGCAAAACGTGGATTGCTGGCGGGGGCGACGCCTGCGGTGTAGGCAACGTATTTATCGACATATTTACCGCTTTCATCAATTTTCTTCGCCGTGCCGGTTTTCACCGCCACGCGGTAGTCGCGTACCGCCGCCTTCACGCCGCCTCCGCCCGGAAGCGCAACGCTCTCCATCATATGCTCGACTTCATGGGCAATCTCTTCCGGCATCACACGTTTGCCAATAACGGGCGGATCGATGCGGGTGATCGACAGTGGGCGTTCAAGTCCGTAACTTCCGATAGTGGCATAAACATGGGCCAGCTGCAGCGGCGTGACCATCAATCCATAGCCAAAGGCAAACGTCGCGCGATCGAGCTGGCTCCAGTACTTGCGATTTGGCAGGAGGCCGGAACTCTCGCCGGTTAAGCCAAGGCCGGTGCTGGTGCCAAAGCCAAAGTTTTTGTAAGTATCAAGCAACCGCTGAATGGGCATCGCCAGCGACAGGCGGGATACGCCGGTATCGCTGGACTTTTGCAGGATCCCGGTCATGGTCAGCTCCGGGTAATAACCCACATCGCGGATACGGTGGCCGTCCAGCGTGTAGGGATGGGTGTCGATCACGCTGTCCGGCTGAACCAGCCCCTGCTGGAGGGCGGTCATGAGCACCAGCGGCTTGACGGTCGAGCCGGGTTCAAAGGTGTCGCTGATGGCGCGATTGCGGAAATCATTCAGCGTCGCCCCCTCGCGATTGTTGGGGTTGAAGTCCGGGAAATTCGCCATCGCCAGAATTTCGCCGGTCTGGACATTAATCAGCACCGAAGCGCCCGACTCAGCTTTGTTCCAGGCGACGGCGTTGTCCAGCGCGTCTTCAGTGATGGTTTGCAGACGCTCATCAATACTCAGCTGGATGTTATGCGCGGGCACCGGAGCGACTTCCGTGAGGTTTTCGATAACATGGCCGTAGCGGTCTTCCCGCACCTGCCGGACACCGGGCTTGCCCGTCAGTTGCGCATTAAAGCTTTTTTCTACGCCTTCAATACCCTGACCATCAATATTGGTAAAACCGATAAGATTCGCCGCGACGTGCCCGGCGGGATAAAAACGCCGCGACTCATCACGCAGGTTAATACCCGGTAAATTGAGCTTATCGATCCACTGCGCCTGAGACGGGTCCACCTGGCGGGCGAGATAGATAAACCGCCCATGAGGATTACTGTTAATTCGGGAGGCAAGCGTCCCGAGAGAGAGATGCAGCGCTTTCGCCAGTGCCTGCCAGCGCTCATCGAACCCCACACCACCTTTTGCCAGCACCGTTTTCGGATCGGCCCACACGGCTCTGACAGGCACGCTAACGGCAAGCGGCCGTCCTTCGCGATCGACAATCATGCCACGCGGCGCGTCGATCGCGAGCTGTCGCAGGGAGCGCATATCTTCCTGCTTAACCAGATTATCGGGTTTGATAATTTGCAGCCAGGCCACGCGGCCCAGCAGAAAAACGAGACTACCCAGAATGGCGAGACACAGCAGAGCAAAACGCACCGGCGTGAAGTTTCCGGTGGTCATTATGGTTTTCTTTTTCACCTGAACCCCAGGGCAATGAATCAACGCCCTGATTTAACGGGAAAACTTTGTCGTGAGGGGGAAAAACAATGCTAATAATGTCGAAGCTTTGCAACAAGTTGCTAACAAGGTCGCCGTCAGTCATATCCTGAAAGAAACGGTATAAAAAAGCCCCGCACGGTGCGAGGCTTTATGTCTGATGGTGAAGCGCGATAGCACTTCTGTCAGCAGTGGTTCGATCAGATAGCAGTTACGTTAACTGCAGCTGGGCCTTTCTGGCCGTCCTGAATTTCGAACTCAACGTTCTGGCCTTCAGCCAGAGTTTTGAAGCCATTACCCTGGATTGCAGAGAAGTGTACGAACACGTCTTTGCTGCCGTCAGCAGGAGTAATGAAACCAAAACCTTTAGACTCGTTGAACCACTTAACTTGACCTTTAATCTTTGCCATTTGCAAAATTCCTTAGAGTGTTTTCTTTGCCCGCGGGCATTACCTAGATAAAACTGAGACATTACTGCATGAGGCACTAATATAAGGTTCGGCAGAGAAGCGGTATTCAACGACAACGTGTTTACTCAGGACTTCTATACTGAAAATGCCACACATAAACAGAACTGTACCTCGTTTGACCCAAACCGTGTTATCACATACAACGTTTAATATGGCAAGCCATTTTTAAACGCGTCTCGATCCGCCGCACAAATTCTGGCTCCGTCCCTGGCCATTCTGCAAAAATATGCTTCTGGCTATGGACAATATTGCCAGCCTATACTACCGCGCCGTTGTGTTCACAACCGCTGTAATCTAAGACTTTTTTAACATAGTTCACGCGTTTCGATACGTCCAGACTTCAGCCTGTTTTTCTTGATTACAATGATTGAGTTAGAACTTATTGTGAAAAGTTATGCCGAAATGATTGCAAGGTGCCTGAAAAGTAACATTTCAAAAACAGTTTTAATTGCCTTTGGCAAACTGTATTAAAAACCACCGCTTAATAAAAATACGTTGCACTAAAATAATGAAATATTTATGACGCTGCATCATAAGAAGGCAAGCAAAACGTTTCGATAAAATTAAAACCTTTCCGGGCGGCGGCCCATGACGAAAATAGATAACGAACCGGCACACGCTTTATACGGATAAATATTCGCCAATTTTCAGTATCCTGAATGAAGTATTAACGGGTGCTACATTATCAAGCGCCCTTCTTAACGCCTGTACGGGTTCATCAAGGGATTCATCGGCCAGTTCGAACACGCCCCAATGAATGGGAAAAGCAGTCGGACACCCGAGGCCCTGCCAAAGCGCCACAGCAGAATGGGGGTCCATATGGTGCACCGCCATGAACCATTCCGGTGCATATGCGCCAATCGGCAGTGCGGCAAAATCAATTGCACCAAGCCGCTCAGGGATTAACAGCAGTTCCGGCGAATATCCGGAATCCCCGCTAAACCAAAACCGGTGCTGCCGCCCCTCGACAACCCAGCCGCACCATAATGAACGATTGCGATTCCACGGCGTGCGCATGCTCCAGTGCTGCGCCGGTACGGCGGTCAGGTTTATACCCTGCCAGTTGGCGTTCTGCCACCAGTCGAGTTCAACCACATTTTTTGCCCCCCGCCTGCGGAACCAGTTCCCCAGGCCCAGAGGGACAAATACGGTCAGGCCCGGAAAGCGCCGCAAAAGCTTTCGCACCGTTGCGGCATCAAGGTGATCATAATGATTATGGGAAATCAGCAACGCATCCAGTGGAGGAAGGCTTTCGACGGTGATAGCGGGCGGAGTTTTTCGCTGTGGTCCAAGAAAGGGCACGGGAGATGCGCGATGTGAAAAAACCGGGTCGGTCAGGAGATACTTGCCGTCCATGCGTAATAATACGCTGGCATGCCCAAGCCACCATGCCCCATTCTCCGGGCGCGCGTTGAGTTCAACAGGCTGCCACCAGGTCTGGATAAAGGCGTCGTATCCTGAAGACGGGGGTTTCGGCAGGCCAGCGGCTTTACGCTCTTTCTGCCAGCGATCGACATCGCCGGGCTGGTGTCCTGCGGCATGGGTATTGCGAAAACCATTCGGCGTGTGGTGTTTCAGGGAGGGGTCATACCAGGGATTTTTCCAGATCACGGCCACCTCCCGTCATTAACAACCTAGCGTTCGGCCACCAGACGAATGAAATCGTCTTCATCGTCTTTAACGTCTGCCGCACTCTCTTTCGCTACCGCTTTCTCTTCAGGCTCGTTGGCTTCACACAAACGACGCAGCAGCGCATTCTGACGCTTCTGCAGATCGAGCATCGCTTCCAGCAGCTCAATCTGCTCGTTAGTCCGGGAGCTGGCACGATTGACGAAAAACCATATGACAAGCCCTACCACCATAACAATCAACGAGACTGCCAGGGACGCCAGGCTTAACAGCCCTGAATTCAGTAACTCACCCATTTCACCACCTCAATAAAAACGGCTATTTTACCATTGGCGCGAAGGAAGGGCATCACATTGAGAAAAAATGCGGTCTACCACGGGATAAACTTATTGATTGCGCAAACGCCGCTAAAAAACTGTACATCCTGATCGCACATCACATTGATAGTCTGCGTCCACAACACGACGCATGCTATCAGCACAATAATCAGAATCACCCAGCGTATTTTTTTCACTCCACACTCCGTCTTATGACCGTATGTTACCAGGTTAGCACGCTAATCTTAAACAGCGGCTAACTGTAACCGCATCAAATCCTTTTCGGAATAGTTCACTTGTTTCACACCGTAAACCGTTTAGGCTTAGTGCATGACAACAAAGATAAAGAGGTAATGATGCATTTTATCATTCGAACAACTATTGCACTGGCCGTTGTGTGGATTGGCCTTTTATTAACCGGATATGGAGTGCTTGTGGGGAGCACCGAAAATGCAGCGGGATTAGGCATTCAGTGTAAGTACGTCACGGCACAGGGTATGAGTACAGCCCAGTATTTGCACTCCGACAGCGGTATCATTGGATTAACCAACTGCCCGGTACTGCGTAAAACATCCGTGGTCATTGATAACGGCTAACCGTTTAACAGTATAAAAAAACGCCGCAGACGATGCGGCGTTTTTTATGCCTGACCGCACTCAGAACGGGTAGTCGTTGTAACCCATCTGCTCAGAGATTTTACGCGCCGCAGTGTGCAGGATAGCAACATACTCATGCAGGCGTTCTTCCGAGAAGCGCAGCGTCGGGAATGAGATACTCAGGCCCGCAATCACGACGCCAAAGCGATCGAAAACAGGTACGCCAATGCAGCGCAGCCCCTCTTCCTGCTCTTCGTTATCTTCCCCGTAGCCCTGCTCGCGAACGGTATCGAGTACCTTAAGCAGCTCATCGGTACTGGTGATGGTGCGGTCGGTGCTGCGTTTATACTCCACGCCGTCCAGAATTTGCTTCACCTCTTCGCGATCGCGCCAGGCCAGCAGCACTTTACCGATTGCCGTACTGTACAGCGGGTTACGACGTCCGATACGCGAGTACATACGCAGGTTATACATCGAGTCGATTTTGTGGATGTAAACGATACTGTCTTCATCCAGCGCGCCCAGGTGGACCGTCTCTTTCGTCAGGCGTGACAGTTCACGCATCTGAATATCTGCGCTGCGAATAAGATCGACGTTTTGTAACGCGCGGGCACCCAGTTCGAACAGCTTCAGCGTGAGAGAGTATTTCTCAGACTCGCCTTCCTGAGCGACATAGCCCAAAGACTTCATGGTCTGCAAAAAGCGATAAACGGTGCTTTTCGACATCATCACGCGCTGCGACAATTCTGTAATACCAATTTCACGCTCTTCTCCGAGCGCCTGCAAGATGCCAAACACCTTCAGCACGGAAGAAACAGAATCTGGCTGCTTATCCAAATCTGCGATTGCCATTTATCACCTCATACAGAGTGTTTTATAAAAATCAGAACCGGTTTTTATTATAAATTCGAGTCATGCTGCCTGCAATCAATCTGCGTTTACTTCGTTACAAATCTGCGACATAAAACCGAAATAACGATGCTAAAATAGTTACCCTGAGAATAATTTCATCCTGAGCCTTTCATTTCCCATGGAAAAACACGCTTCCGATGGCCTGCCGTTGCCCCAGCGGTATGGTGCTATCGCCACCATTATTATTGGTATTTCGATGGCCGTCCTCGACGGCGCGATTGCCAACGTCGCATTGCCCACAATCGCCAGCGACCTCAACGCCTCCCCCGCCAGCTCCATCTGGATTGTGAATGCGTATCAAATCGCGATTGTGATCTCCTTACTTTCGCTCTCTTTTCTGGGGGATATGTTTGGTTACCGGCGGGTCTATCAGTGCGGCCTGGTGGTCTTCACGCTGACCTCGCTTTTTTGCGCCCTCTCGGACTCACTGCATGCCCTGACGCTGGCCCGTATTGCTCAGGGCTTCGGCGGCGCGGCCCTGATGAGCGTGAATACGGCATTGATACGGCTTATCTATCCCCAGCGCCAGCTAGGCCGGGGGATGGGCATCAACTCGTTTATTGTGGCGGTTTCCTCGGCGGCAGGCCCCACGATTGCTGCCGCGATCCTGTCTGTTGCCTCATGGCAGTGGCTGTTTGCGATAAATGTGCCGCTCGGGATTGTGGCTATTTTCTTCGCCCTGCGTTATCTCCCGGCTAATGGCCCCAAAAGCAGCAAGCCGCGCTTCGACTTACCCAGCGCGGTGATGAATGCGCTAACTTTCGGCCTGCTCATCACGGCCCTGAGTGGCTTCGCGCAAGGGCAATCTCTGACGCTTATCACGGCAGAAGTCGCCGCCATGCTGATCGTGGGTTTCTTCTTTGTCCGTCGCCAGCTGGCGCTGCCGGTGCCGTTGCTGCCGGTTGACCTGCTGCGTATTCCGCTGTTTTCGCTTTCTATTTGCACCTCAATCTGTTCGTTTTGCGCCCAGATGCTGGCGCTGGTCGCGTTGCCATTCTTTTTGCAGAGCATCGTGGGTCGTTCCGAGGTAGAGACAGGGCTGCTGCTGACGCCATGGCCGCTGGCAACCATGGTGATGGCCCCGCTGGCAGGCTATTTAATTGAACGGGTCCATGCCGGGCTGCTGGGTGCGTTAGGGCTGGTAGTGATGGCGAGCGGCCTGTTTGCGCTGGCGCTGCTCCCCTCCGCGCCTTCCGACATGGATATCATCTGGAGAATGGTCCTGTGCGGAGCCGGCTTTGGCCTGTTCCAGTCGCCCAATAACCATACCATTATGACCGCTGCCCCACGCGATCGCAGCGGCGGAGCCAGCGGCATGCTGGGAACGGCACGTCTGTTAGGGCAAAGTACCGGCGCCGCGCTGGTTGCGCTGATGTTCAACCTTGCCGGACAGAACGGCACCCACGTTGCGCTGCTCACGGCCGGAACACTGGCGACGATTGCGGCCATTGTCAGCGGATTGCGGATCACGCAACCCCGCGCGCAGGCATAAAAAAACCGGGCGGAGGTTTACCCCGCCCGGTTTATCTTTAAACGCTCTGCGTTACTTCAGGTATTCCCCGCTGCGCAGTGCTTCGATACGCTTATCCAGCGGTGGGTGAGACATAAACAGCTCGCTCAGCGATTTTGATTTACCGTTAATGCAGAAGGCCATCATGCTGTTCGCTTCCTGCGGCTCATAGCTGGTTTTCAGACGCTGCAGGGCGGCAATCATCTTCTCGCGCCCCACCAGTTTCGCCGAGCCGGCATCCGCGTGGAATTCACGGTGACGGGAGAACCACATGGTAATGATGCTCGCCAGAATACCGAATACCAGTTCCAGTACCATCGACACCGCAAAATAGATCAGCGGGTTACCGTTGCTCTCTTCACCTTCGTCACGGTTGCCGCCCATAAATCCTGCCGCAATTTGCGCCAGAATACGGGAAATGAAGATCACGAAGGTGTTCACCACCCCCTGAATCAGCGTCATCGTCACCATGTCGCCGTTAGCGATGTGGCTGATCTCATGGGCGATAACCGCTTCGGCTTCATCGCGGCTCATGTTCTGCAACAGACCGGTACTGACGGCAACCAGGGAAGCGTCACGACGCGCGCCCGTTGCAAACGCGTTGATATCAGGCGCGTGGTAGATAGCCACCTGAGGCATAGCGATGCCCGCCTGCTGTGACTGTTGGGCCACAGTGTTCATCAACCAGCGTTCCATGTCGTTACGCGGTTGTTCGATGACCTCGCCACCCACGGATTTGAGCGCCATCCACTTCGACATCAGCAGAGATATAAAGGAGCCACCAAAGCCAAACAGCAGCGCCATGATCAACAAGCCTTGAACGCTGCTCGACTGAATTCCTGTCAGGCTTAGCACAAGCCCGAACACCACCATCACCGCCAGGTTGGTGAGCAGGAAGAGCGCGATTCGCATCATAATTTTCTTTTAACCTCAGTTTAACAAAGCGCACTATGCGATTACCCACATCGTATGGGTATTGTGGCTATTTTCAAGGATTCGGGGGGCGTAAGTCACCAGAAAGACACAACTTTACACAATTGAAGGTCAGTTTGACGGGAGGTTGCAGAACTAAAAAAAACAGGCACAATTTCTTGTGCCTGTTGGGTATTTATTTTGCCGGTGTCGGCTGCAGTGCTGGCTTGCCTTTTTCCTGATTCGCCAGGTCGAGCGCGATATGCACCGTCTCGTCCAGATACGGATCCGGCTCCTGGTAATCTTTCGGCAGATCGTCCAGTTTCTTAAGCAGCGGTTTGCCTTCACGCTTGAAGCGATCGTTAACCCGCGCCAGACGCGTCGCGTCATCCTCGTTGTTCTCTTTCTCACGCTGAGCGTAGTTCAGAGAGACAATATTCCGTTTTTCTTTCAGGGCATTGAAGCGCGCAATGTCCTTCATGATGTACTGGAATTCCGGATCTTTGGCGATGCGTTCCTGATGGTCCTTAAGCAAGGCCGGGCCAAACTGCGTCATGTCGCCAGACTTGACGAAGGTGGCAGCGTTGATGCTATCCCACGGCAGCGCGTTATCCTCAAACTTCTCACCCGTTTCCGTCTCTTCCGTACCTGTTGGCATCAGAATGTCCGGCGTAACGCCTTTACGCTGCGTACTGCCGCCATTCACACGGTAGAACTTCTGGATGGTGTATTGAACCGACCCCAGTGCAGGCCATTCCGGGCGCAGCATTTGGTCGTAAATACGGTTGAGAGAACGGTACTGCTGTACGGTGCCTTTCCCGAAGGTCGGTTCACCCACAATCAGCGCACGGCCATAATCCTGCATCGCAGCGGCAAAGATTTCGGATGCAGAGGCACTGAAGCGATCCACTAAGACCACCAGCGGGCCTTTGTAGTACACCACGCCATCGGTATCGGCGTCTTCACGTACTTTACCGTTGTTATCGCGCACCTGAACCACCGGACCAGACGGAATGAACAGGCCAGACAGTGAAACGGCTTCGGTCAGCGCCCCACCGCCATTGCTGCGCAGGTCGATGATGACGCTGCTGACATTCTGCTTCTCAAGCTTCTGCAGCTGCACTTTCACATCGTCGGTCAGCCCAACATAGAAGCCCGGGATATCAAGCACGCCCACCTTCTCTTTCCCGACGGTTTTCACCGACATTTTCACCGCACGGTCTTCCAGACGGATGCGCTCGCGGGTCAGGGTAACGATACGGGTTTTGGTGCCTTTCCCGGCAGGCAGGATCTCAAGGCGCACTTTGCTGCCTTTCGGTCCCTTGATCAGCGCGACGACGTCATCAAGACGCCAGCCGATCACATCAACCATTTTTTGTCCGGTTTGACCCACGCCCACGATGCGATCGCCAACGCTAATGGCTTTGCTCTTCGCTGCAGGGCCGCCCGCCACCATGGAGTTGATCATGGTGTAATCATCGTCCATCTGCAGCACCGCGCCGATACCTTCCAGAGACAGGCTCATTTCGGTATTGAACTGCTCGGTATTACGCGGGGAGAGATAGTTGGTATGCGGATCGATTTCATGGGCAAACGCGGTCATCGCCAGTGAGAACACATCTTCACTGTTGGTCTGCGCAAGGCGACGGATAGCAAATTTGTAGCGACGGTTTAACGTCTCACGAATCTCTTTCTCGTCTTTGCCCGTGAGTTTGAGACTCAGCTCGTCATATTTGACTTTACCGTCCCACAGCGCATTCAGCTCGGCTTCGTCTTTCGGCCATGGCGCTTTGCTGCGGTCCAGATTAAAGGTGTCGTTGCCGGTAAAATCCATCGGACGTTCCAGCACTTTTAACGCGTATTGATAGCGTTCAAAACGGCGCTGCTGCGACAGATTATACAGATCGTAAAACAGGTCCAGCTTGCCGGAACGCAGTTCATCACCCACTTCGGATTTACGTTTGGCAAACTTTTCGATGTCGCTGGCCAGCAGCACGTTATGGCTGTAATCCAGCAAGTTCAGATAGCGGTCGAAAATTTTGGCCGAAAAGGCCTGATCGAGATCGAACTGACGATAGTGCGACCGAGTGAAGCGCGACGTCACGCGCTCACTCACCGTCGCGTGCTGCGTCTCTTCCTTCAACACCGGAATTTGATCAGCACGCGTAATATCGTCCACTGCGAAAGCGTGGCCTGCTATAGCAAACAGGCCCGCTAACGCGGTGAGCTTAAAAAAAGTGTTCATGCCAGGCTTGGCCTCCGTTTCAGAACAACAAGTGTTCTGCGCGTACAATCATTGACATACCAGAAGTCAGCTGCACACGAACGCCATCTTTGGTGATTTCCAGAACGGTGGCATCCATTGCATTGTTACCCGCTTTCACTTTCAGTGCCTGACCCACGCTCAGCGCGTTGATGTCCGAAACCGGAGTGTGGCGCGGCTCTTCGCGAGGCGCACGCGGGGCTTTAGCTGCTGGTTTATCAGCACGCGGTTTGCGATCGTTATTATCATTGCGACGCGGTGCCGGACGCGGTTTACGCTCACGACGAGGCGCTTCTTCCTGGCCGTTTGCCGCGGCGGCTTCGCGTTTTTTCGCTTGCTGCTCAGCACGCTGTGCCTGAACGCGAGCTTTCGCTTCTTCCAGCTGTTTACGCGCGTGTTCTACGTGCTGCTCGTCAAGCTCACCGCAAGGGTTGCCGTCGAGGTCGACACGGGTAGCGCCCGCTTTGATACCGTACAGGTAACGCCAGCTCGAAGTATAAAGACGTAAGGCAGAGCGAAGCTGGGTTTTGCTGAGATTCATCTCACCCTCAACGCGCGCGACTAAATCCTGAAAAATACCGACTTTCAGGGGGCGAGCTTCACCTTCAGCGCTGAAGCACTGTGGGAAACGCTCTGCCAGAAATGCGATAACTTCTTTACTGCTATTCAACTTAGGTTGATTTTCCATGAAATTTCCTGATTACAACGGACGTTGCCAACAAGCGCAGGCATGAACAGGCGTCATTATAATGACGCTATCAGTAAATGCTACGTTATCCGTTGATTATCCTGCGACGCTCGCAAAGAATTTTTGATAATCGGTTGTTGCCAACACGTTTTCCAGGTTCGCGACCAGCTCGCGCAGCCCCTGCTCGTCTTCAGCGCTAAAGCGGCCAAAGTCGGTACTGTCGATGTCCAGGACACCCATAATCTGCCCCTTCACGACCAGCGGAAGGACGATTTCAGAATTACTGGCAGCATCGCAGGCAATGTGGCCATCAAAAGCATGGACATCTTCTACGCGCTGGACCTGGTTAGTCGCGACCGCCGTCCCGCATACGCCACGGCCAACCGGAATACGCACACAGGCGATTTTTCCCTGGAAGGGACCCAGCACCAGCGTGTTATCTTCAAGAAGATAAAAACCGGCCCAGTTCACGCCAGAGAGACGTTCAAACAGTAATGCACTAGTATTTGCCAGAGTGGCTAAGAAGCTGGTTTCACCTGCCATCAATGCCTGAAAATCGCGATTAAGATCCGCGTAGAATTCTGATTTGTTCATTATTCAATCACTTAGTTGTCTTACAAATTTACCGCATAGGCTATTAAAATAAGCATTAAATGCGCTCATGCTCAAGATGAATCAAATCATGAGTTAATATAACGTTCAACAATACTTATCCGTGCGCGACAGATGCCCATAAAAATACCCAGGATTACGCCGACAAGAAAGATCACCGTCCATACGGTAAGCGAAGCTTTGCCCCGTGCACATTATCAGCGTTGCCCCCAGTGCGATACGCTTTTTATGCTGCCGAAGATGAAATCGCATCAAAGTGCTTTTTGCCCTCGCTGCGATGCCAAAATCCGGGACGGGCGCGACTGGTCGTTAACCCGACTCGCGGCAATGGCAACGGCCATGCTGCTGCTGATGCCGTTTGCCTGGAGCGAGCCGCTGCTGAAATTGTACCTTCTCGGCGTGCGTATCGATGCAAACGTGGTGCAGGGTATCTGGCAGATGACCCGTCAGGGCGACCCGCTCACCGCAGCGATGGTGCTGTTTTGCACTATCGGCGCCCCGCTGGTGCTGGTGGCCGCCATTGCATATCTGTGGTTCGGCAACATTCTCGGCATGAATCTGCGGCCCGTGTTGCTCATGCTGGACAAGCTGAAAGAGTGGGTGATGCTGGATATTTATCTGGTGGGCATTGGCGTTGCCTCCATCAAGGTGCAGGATTACGCGTTTCTGCAGCCCGGCATTGGGCTTTTCGCCTTTATCTCGCTGGTACTGCTGAGCATTCTGACCCTGATTCACCTGAACGTTGAGCAGCTGTGGGAACGATTTTATCCCCAGCGCCCCGCAACACGGGCTGATGAAAATCTTCGCGTCTGTCTGGGCTGCCATTACACCGGCCTGCCGGATGCGCGCGGTCGTTGTCCGCGCTGCCACATCCCGTTGAGGCTGCGGCGCAACAACAGCCTGCAAAAATGCTGGGCGGCGCTGATTGCCTCGATCGTGTTTTTGATCCCGGCAAATATGCTGCCTATCTCCGTGATTTATGTGAACGGTGCCCGTCAGGAAGATACTATCCTTTCCGGTATTATCTCTCTTGGCCACAGCAACGTCGGGGTGGCGGCGATTGTCTTTATCGCCAGTATTCTGGTGCCGTTTACCAAGGTGATGGTGATGTTTACGCTACTCATCAGCATTCACTTCAAATGTGAACAAGGATTACGTACGCGCATCTTGCTTCTGCGTTTCGTTACCTGGATTGGCCGCTGGTCGATGTTGGATCTGTTTGTGATTTCGTTGATGATGTCGCTCATCAATCGCGATCAGCTCCTTGCTTTTACTATGGGACCCGCAGCTTTTTATTTCGGCTCTGCGGTGATATTGACTATTCTTGCAGTGGAATGGCTGGACAGCCGCTTACTTTGGGACGCACATGAGTCAGGAAACGCCCGCTTCGCAGACTGAAGCGAGAATTAAAACAAAACGCCGTATTTCGCCCTTCTGGCTGCTGCCCGTCATCGCGTTGATGATTGCAGGCTGGCTCATCTGGACGAGCTATGAAGATCGCGGCAATACCATCACCATTGATTTCCAGTCCGCCGACGGCATTGTGGCCGGGCGCACCCCGGTGCGCTTCCAGGGGGTGGAAGTCGGAACCGTTCAGGATATCAAGCTCGGTAAGGGGCTGAATAAAATTCAGGTCAGCGCCAGCATCAAGTCTGATATGAAGGATGCCCTGCGCAGCGAAACCCAGTTCTGGCTTGTCACGCCGAAAGCGTCGCTGGCCGGCGTGTCCGGGCTGGATGCGCTCGTTGGCGGGAACTACATCGGCATGATGCCGGGCAAAGGGGAACCGCAGGATCACTTCGTCGCGCTGGACACGCAGCCGAAATACCGTCTCAACAACGGCGATTTGATGATCCACCTGCAATCTCCGGATTTGGGTTCGCTGAATAGCGGCTCGCTGGTCTATTTCCGCAAAATCCCCGTGGGCCGCGTTTACGATTATGCGATTAACCCCAACAAACAGGGCGTCACAATTGATGTGCTGATTGAGCGGCGCTTTACCAATCTGGTTAAAAAAGGCAGCCGCTTCTGGAACGTCTCAGGCGTGGATGCAGATCTGAGCCTGAGCGGCGCGAAGGTCAAACTCGAGAGTCTGGCGGCGCTGGTCAATGGCGCGATCGCCTTTGACTCGCCGGAAAACTCCAGCCCCGCCGCCGCCGATGACACCTTTGGCCTGTATGCGGACCTCGCCCATAGCCAACGCGGGGTGATCGTTAAGCTCGCCCTGCCGGACGCCAAAGGGCTGAAAGCCGGTTCCACCCCGCTGATGTATCAGGGGCTGGAGGTGGGCCAGCTCACCAAAATGACGCTCAATCCGGGTGGCTCTGTCACCGGCGAGATGACCGTCGACCCAAGCGTGGTCGATCTCCTGCGGGAGAAAACCCGTATCGAAATGCGCAGCCCCAAACTGTCCCTGAACGATGCCAGCCTCAGCAGCCTGCTGACGGGCAATACCTTTGAGCTGATCCCGGGTGAAGGCCAGCCGAGCAATAACTTTGTTGTCGCTCCTGCAGATAAAGCCCTTCTGCAAAAACCGGGCGTGGTGACGGTGACGCTGACCGCCCCGGAAAGCTACGGGATCGAAGCGGGCCAGCCGTTGATTTTACACGGCGTGCAGGTCGGCCAAGTGCTGGAGCGCAAGCTCACCGAAAAAGGCGTCTCGTTCTCTGCCGCCATCGATCCGAAGTACAGCGACCTGGTGCACGGTGACAGCAAGTTTGTCGTTAATAGCCGCGTGGACGTGAAGGTCGGCCTCGACGGCGTTGAGTTCCTTGGCGCCAGCGCCAGCGAATGGGTTAACGGCGGGGTCCGGATCCTGCCGGGTAACAAAGGGCCGCTGCGCGACAGTTATCCTCTGTATGCCAACCTGGATAAAGCCATTGAAAACAGCCTGAGCGATCTGCCGACCACCACGCTGACCTTAACGGCGGAAACCCTGCCAGACGTGCAGGCCGGCTCAGTGGTGCTTTATCGTAAGTTTGAAGTGGGCGAGGTCATTACCGTACGTCCCCGCTCCGAAGCCTTTGATATTGAACTGCACATCAAGCCCGAGTACCGCAAACTGCTGACGCCAAACAGCGTGTTCTGGGCCGAAGGCGGGGCTAAGGTGCAGCTTAACGGCAGCGGGCTGACCGTGCAGGCCTCCCCTCTTTCGCGTGCGCTGCGCGGGGCAATCAGTTTCGACAACCTAACGGGTGCGGGGGGCAATTTACGCAAAGGTGACAAACGTATTCTCTTCCCGTCCGAAACGGCTGCGCGCGCCGTGGGGGGCCAGATTACGCTTCACGCCTTTGATGCGGGCAAGCTTGCCGAAGGCATGCCGATCCGCTATCTCGGCATCGATATCGGGCAGATCCAGAAGCTGACGCTGATTACTGCGCGAAATGAAGTACAGGCAACCGCCGTACTCTATCCGGAATACGTGCAGACCTTCGCCCGAACCGGCACGCGTTTCTCCGTGGTGACACCGCAAATCTCGGCGGCGGGCGTTGAACATCTTGACACCATTTTGCAGCCGTACATCAACGTCGAACCGGGGCGTGGCAACGCGCGTCGCGATTTTGAGCTGCAGGAAGCCACCATCACGGACTCCCGCTACCTTGACGGGCTGAGTATCGTGGTTGAGGTGCCGGAGGCCGGATCGCTGAACATCGGTACCCCGGTCCTGTTCCGCGGCATGGAGGTAGGCACCGTGACCGGCCTGACGCTCGGCTCGCTTGCCGATCGCGTGATGGTGACGCTGCGCATCAGCGAACGTTACCAGCATCTGGTGCGCAACAACTCGGTGTTCTGGCTGGCCTCAGGCTATTCGCTGGACTTCGGGCTGACGGGCGGCGTGGTGAAAACCGGCACCTTCAACCAGTTCATTCGTGGCGGTATTGCCTTTGCAACCCCGCCAGGCACGCCACTGGCACCGAAAGCGCAGCCGGGTAAACACTTCCTGCTGCTGGAGAGTGAACCGAAAGAGTGGCGCGAGTGGGGAACCGCTCTGCCGCGTTAATCCTGCAGGCTCCGGTGTCAACGCGCCGGAGCCTTTATGTTACACTGCGCGCCTGAATGATTCCCTGTGGTGTGCCCGTGGCTCAAAACTCCGTATTTCTTCCTGAACAATTCCTGGCGCAGATGCGCGAGGCGCTTCCTGCTCATCTCTCCTTTGACGATTTTATCGCTGCCTGCCAGCGTCCGCTGCGCCGCAGCATTCGCGTCAATACCCTGAAAATCAGCGTCGAGGCCTTTCTTGAACTGGTTTCGCCCTACCGCTGGCAGCTGACGCCGGTTCCGTGGTGCGAAGAGGGGTTCTGGATCGAGCGCGATGACGAAGAGGCCCTGCCGCTGGGCAGCACTGCCGAGCATCTGAGCGGTCTGTTTTATATTCAGGAAGCCAGCTCCATGCTGCCGGTCGCCGCGCTCTTTGCCGACGATAATTCGCCTGCTCGCGTGATGGACGTCGCCGCTGCGCCGGGTTCCAAAACCACCCAGATAGCGGCGCGGATGGGCAATCAGGGGGCCATTCTTGCCAATGAATTCTCCGCCAGCCGCGTTAAAGTTCTGCACGCCAATATCAGCCGCTGCGGGATCCATAACGTCGCGCTGACGCACTTCGACGGCCGCGTATTTGGCGCTGCCCTGCCTGAAACCTTTGATGCGATCCTGCTCGATGCCCCCTGCTCCGGCGAAGGCGTCGTGCGTAAAGATCCCGATGCCTTAAAAAACTGGTCAGTGGAGAGCAATCTGGACATTGCCGCCACGCAGCGGGAGCTGATCGACAGCGCCTTCCACGCTCTGCGCCCCGGCGGAACGCTGGTGTACTCCACCTGTACGCTTAACCGCGACGAAAATGAAGACGTCTGCCTGTGGCTGAAAGCTCAGTATCCCGATGCTGTGGAGTTTCTCCCGCTCGACGATCTGTTTAACGCGGCAAAAGAGTCCGCAACGCCGGAAGGCTTCCTCCACGTCTTCCCACAGATTTACGACTGTGAAGGCTTCTTCGTCGCACGGTTACGCAAAACTCACGCCGTTCCTCCGTTGCCTGCGCCGTCGTTCAAGGTGGGGAAATTTCCTTTCGCCCAGCTTAAGGGCCGTGAAACCGCGCAGCTTAAGGAGGCGGCAAGCCAGGTTGGCCTGGTCTGGGACGAGAGCCTGCACCTCTGGTCGCGCGACAAAGAGATTTGGCTTTTCCCGGCCAACATTGAGCCGCTGATTGGCAAAGTGCGTTTCTCCCGCCTCGGTATTCGCCTGGCGGAAGTTCACAACAAAGGCTATCGCTGGCAGCACGAAGCGGTGATTGCTCTTGCCGGAGACGAGAATACCTTTGCCCTGACGCATCAGGAAGCTGAAGAGTGGTACCGCGGACGCGACGTTTACCCGGAAAACACCCCGGCGCGCGATGAGGTCATCGTGACTTATCAGGGCTATCCGCTGGGGCTGGCAAAAAAAGTCGGCTCGCGGCTGAAGAACAGCTATCCGCGTGAGCTGGTGCGCGACGGGCGTTTGTTTACCGGTAACGATCGCACCGACTAAAAAAAGCGCATTTTTTTACTGGCGATTTTGCTCTCCTTGGCTACGCTAAAAACTGGGTGACTGTACTGGTCATACCAGATTTTTAACCCAAACCCGGAGAGCACTATGACGAAAACCAGCGTGCGTATTGGCGCTTTCGAAATCGACGACGCAGAGTTGCGCGGCGAAGCACAAGGCGATCGAACGTTAAGTATCCCCTGCAAATCCGACCCGGATCTGTGTATGCAACTCGACGCCTGGGACGCTGACACCAGCGTGCCGGCCATTCTTGATGGCGAACATTCCGTCCTTTACCGCGAGCACTACGACAGTAAAACCGATGCCTGGGTCCTGCGTCTTGCCTGACCTAAAGAGAACCCGCCCGAAGGCGGGTTATTTATTACTGCAACTGCACCAGCGTTAAGTAACCGTCGAAGACCGCTCCCGTGTCGATGTAATGCAGATTGTGAAAATCATAGCGTCGATCAACAGGCGTATGCCCGAACCAAAAATGGTCCGCGCCGCTAATGCCCTGCCCTTTGCCTGCCATAAACCCCATCAACCGGTCCCGATCCCACACTATGCGTTGCGCGCTGACGGGTTGGTTCCAGACATATTCTTTTGCCGGATAGTCTGCATGAGCGACAACGTTCAGGCCATTCGCGCAGGGTATCTCAATAATATATGGCAGCGTTCGACACGATTCTAATAACGTGATGGCCTGATTTTGCGAGGCTTTATCGAGCCGCGAAAACCACATTCCACCGTTCAGCGTCCAGAGTGAAAAATCATTATTTTCCAGACTGTCGAGGGCCATTTGTTCATGATTACCCCGCACCGCGCAGAACCATTTTTCATGCAGCAGCTGGAGGCATTTCAGGCTGTCCGGACCGCGATCTATAATATCGCCCACGGAGATGAGTAAATCTTCATAAGGATTAAAATGGCGGCGCTTGAGTTCGTCCATAAGTGTCTGATAGCAGCCGTGAATGTCACCCGCTACCCAGACGTGGCGCCACTCCACACCGTTTCTTCGCTGATACATAATGCCCCCTCAAAGAAAGTATAGCCGCCTCAGAAAATAGCATCAGATAAGCCTGAGATTGACAAATCCCAACAAACCGTAAACCAAACGGAAATAAAGATCCGCGCGCTATTAATCCCTTTATATCCCCCCTCTAGAATAGGAAGCGAATAAAACGAGAGGTCATCACGTGTCAAACATCCACCTGCAAAACGATGTGCTTTATCCACATCGTACTCATATCATCTCCGAACTGGTGAAAGGAAAACTCGTCCCCGGCCCCATCTGGCAAAAACGCGAATATCGGCTCAAGTTCTTTTTGCGCTCGCTCCTTTTCTGGTCATCCACCCATCGCATGCTGGAAGCATTATCCAGCCGGGATGATTTTGACAGACTTCTCGCTTCCCAGATTACGTTACCCAGCAAGACGCATCGCCAGTATCTGATGCGCGGCCTTAACGCCAGCGATCGCGCCGACGCGGTGATAAGCCACTATCACTGGATCGATGGGCTGAACGATCCCACGCTTGCCCATGCGCTGAGTAGCCCGAAAGAGCAGACCATCGCGCAGTTTCAGGCGAAAAACGATGCCGTTTATACCCTTAATGCTTCATCTGCCCTGAGCGCCGAGCGTGAGGGTGAAAGCACGCTGTGGTTGCGCGACAACGACAACACGCTGCTCGCCAGCCTGACCTTCAGCGTGGCCCGCAGTAAGGGCCAACCGGTGATAGTCATTGGCGGCCTGCAGGGGCCTCGTCGCCACGTTTCCCACGACGTGATCAAGCAAGCCACCCGCGCCTGCCACGGCCTGTTCCCGAAACGCGTGCTGATGGAAGCCCTGCTGACGCTGGCTAAGCAGACACGCATTACCGCCATTTTTGCCGTCAGCGATGAGGGGCATGTGTTCCGGGCGTTGCGTTACCGGCTGAGTAAAGGGCGACATTTCCACGCCAGCTACGACGAATTCTGGGAAAGCCTGGACGCTAAAAGGGTGTCCCCCTTCTGCTGGCAGCTACCGCTGGCGATCAAGCGCAAATCGCTGGACGACATTGCGAGTAAAAAACGGGCCGAATACCGCCGCCGCTTCGAGCTGCTGGATCAGATCGACGCCGCGGTAAACGCGCGCTGGCAACCAGCACGAGGATGATCAGTTCAGTATTGGGTTGTAAAAACTTAATGAATACTACCGAGGCGGCCTGTTTGTAGGGCATGACTGACATTCCGCAAAGGCAAAAAAAGCCCCGGCGGATGCCAGGGCATGAGTAATATTATGGTTACAGGCCGCTTTCAGCTGCAGCTTTCGCCCGGGCGATCGCTCCGGCACTGAATATAGGGTGTTCGAAGTTATTAGTGACATCCCGGACCCTGTATATCTTCCATGCGCCATCTTCACGTCGAAGGAATACTTCCAGTTCTAATTTCTTGCCGTCCTGGATACCGATCCAGGTGGGTAAAACCTCCCCCGCCATGAATGGTTTGGCCTGGCCAACGTCTAACGCCTGTACCCATGATTCATCATAGTCTTGCGCATAAGCGAAGTAATCAGACTCAATCAGATCCTGCTCAGGTATCGAATCGATTTGCTCAATTCTCGTAATCGTGTCAGCAGAGACATAATCTCGCATTTCAGTTTGCGGATATTGCCTATCACTACTTGCAAGCGTCGGGAGGTATGATGCGTAAAAAGCACGCACCCGTTCAGTCGCACTTATATCAGGCCTGACAGAGCAAGCAGAAAGCAGGCATGCGCATAACATAATTGCTGTTCGCATCACTTCATCCTGTAGATTTTGAAGGCAGGCTGCGCGGCGCGATATCCCGGCCCCGGATACATAGAGCGCTGGCGGAAATCGGAAATCCATTGAGTGCCGTCATACATCGTCATGTGGCCGCTGGAGTTTCCTCCGGCGTAAGGTTGAATAACGGCTACATCACCGGCCAGCGGTGTTGAACCCGGCAGAACCTCACTGAATCCCGCACGAAGCAACGATGCCCCATAATCTTTTGCATTTTGCGTCCTGTCGAGCCGGATGCCTCCAGCAAGAATCGCTTCGCGTGTAAAAGTGGCGCACTCGTGATGTGAACGGCCTAACGCGTGTGACCGAAGATGTGAAATCGCAACGTCTTTTTTCCAGCCCATTCTTAGTTCCCTTAAGTGATTTATAGCGGAATTTTCACATTAACCACAATTAAAGAAAGGGTTTAAAAATGCTGATTTTACGTCTGATTCCAACAATTTCTAAATACGGCGATCTGACAGGGGTACTTGTGCAGTGCACCCTCGCGAATACCCTGCCGGACTCACCTGACATTTGCAGAAATAAGAGACTCAACTGCATTAAAATTCGGCCCTGAGCCACCGCCTTTCCATGAGATCAGAAGTCTGGCGAGCAGGCTCTATGAAAAGGAGCGCTGAGAGGAATTTACTCAGCGGTATTTGGCCACAAAAATTTAACAATGACCAACAAATACCTGGACGTACGTGGTGCAGAGTATGTTATGGTTAAGACAGGATATGGAATATTCGAGTCATTTTCGGGGGATTTCATGTTAAGACAGAAAAATCCCTTGAGAAACAAATCGATAAAAAGAGACCGAATACGATTCCTGTATTCGGTCCAGGGAAATGGCTCTTGGGAGAGAGCCGTGCGCTAAAAGTTGGCATTAATGCAGGCTCAATCGCCTTGCACTTTAAGAATAGATGACGACGCCAGGTTTTCCAGTCCACAGCAAAAGTGGCCTGAAAAAAAGCGTCAGAGCATCAATAAATACAAGAAAACCGCAGTGCTGCATCAGCGTCTGCGGTTTTTTTTATTGGAAACCTGAAGGCTAGCAGAGCGTTTCAGCGCGTGCGATAAACGGCGCAAGGCTCATCTTTTGCCCTGGATTTGCCGGGTCATCAATTTGAATCACGCTGATGGGCTGGCCGTTGCTCTTCCCGCTGGCAACCTGCTGCTTAGCAGTATCGTTCAACGGGTACTGTACCAGCGTGCTGGGGTTAATCGCATACAGGGCGTGGCCTGGACGGCAGGTCAGCATCACCTCTTCGCGATTAAATGCCCACTTATCCTTACCCACCTCAAAACGGCTGACGGTAATAACCTGCGGCGCCGCCAGCGCACTCCCGGTGCAGGCCAGCAGTAAAAGAGAAAGCACTGTTTTTTTCATAAGTCTTAACCTTGTCAGTAAGGTTCCCAGGTGGCAAACAGGCTGACCGTAGCCAGCACCAGCGCACCCAGAACAACCTCTGCCTGTGTCATCCTGATAAAAATCTGTTGTTCTCGCCCGGCATCCGAACGAAAGCGTGGCACCAGAAAATACCGATTCGCCAGCGCAATTACCACCATCATCGCCACCAGCGCACATTTGAACAATAAAAGCTGTCCGTACGCCGAACGCCATGGCAGATCCCATCCCAGAATAAAGAGCGCGTTGACTATCCCCGTCAGCACGACACCCGCCACGGCATAATGTCCCACCCGGGAAAAGCGCATCATGGTGTAGATCGCAGCAACCCGCCAGCGCCCTTTCGCCAGTTGCATACAAAACAGCAGCGGGAGCAGCCCCCCAACCCAGGTGGCAGCGCATAACAGATGTACGGCATGGTTAAGCCGGTGCAATGCGCCTGCAAGCCCCTCGTTCATGGTTGCATGCCCTACGCCTGCCAGCAGCACGCATTGGCCCATGGCGAGCAGTAACAGCCTTGAGCCTTTCTGCGGCACAAGCCAGGCAACACCCACGGTGACAACGGCAAGGATCATCTGCCACAGCCAGACGCCGCCAAACTGCGTGGTGAGTACGCTGTGCCAGATATCCGGGTTGAGCACATCGCGCCAGCCGTTGGCCATCAGCCCCCCCTGAACCGCAAACATTAAAAGCGCAGCCGTCAGGCTGATGACGGCTGCACGCTGCTGCTGAGACTGAAAGCGTCTCGACATCAGACGATGCAGGGAGGAAGGGGCAAACCAGACGCTGTAAAGCGCGTTGCCAAAAATCAGCATCAGCGCGCCAAAATGGATAAAGCGCAGCGCAACATAGAGCGACGCCAGCATACTATTTCACGCTAAAGTGATAGCTGCCTTTCGTTTTGTGGCCATCTACCGACACCACATGCCAGTCGACCTGATAGGTACCCGCCGTCAGCGGTTGCTCAAGCGGAACAATAAGCTGCGCCTTGTTTTTCTCATCGCGCTTCACCGCGCCCGTTTTAACCGCTTTCTGCTGGTCATCGGTTACGACCACGCCGCTGAACTGCGGTTCGATACCCTCAGAAAAACTCAGCGTCAGGAGCTGCGGTGCCGCAACCTGGGCGTTCGCTGCCGGGGTCTGTTGCTGAAGATGAGCATGAGCCAGCGCGGACGGTGCCACAACGGACGCGACCAGGAAAGCCAGCGCCTGTACTGCACGTGAAGAGAAAACGTTCATCTTATCATTCCTTTTTGTTATGCCTGTATGGCAAAGGATAACGCTGTATAATATCCGAGTCGAGGAACATCCTGCGCTGACTTGTCATCATCGTGTAATCGCGGTAACGTTGCCGCCGCATAACAAAGGAGAAGGAAATGAAGACTAATCTGGCTGCCCTTCCTCAGGAGGAGATGGACAAAGTAAACGTCGACCTCGCCGCCGCTGGCGTCGCGTTCAAAGAGCGCTATAACATGCCCATCGTGGCAGAGGTGGTTGAGCGTGAACAGCCCGCACACCTGCGCGACTGGTTCCGTGAGCGCTTAATTGCGCACCGTCTCGCCTCCGTAAACCTTTCCCGTCTGCCTTACGAGCCTAAAGTTAAATAACATTAAAGACTCGTTACACTTCCTTACGCGCATTGTGGCAGGATAAGAAAAACCTTATAGAAATAGGTGTATTCTTAGATCACAGCGACTCAGTGTATAAGGAAATCACGATGTCTCGATGGAATATTGCTGCGGCACAGTATGCCCGACAGCACGGCAGTGTTGACGATCATGTTGAACATCACCTCCGCTTCGTCGATCGGGCGGTGCGTTTGCAATGCGATCTGCTGGTGTTCCCGGAGCTCTCGCTCACTGGCCCCGGCAAGGCGACGCTTCCCGCGCCGCCGGACGATACCCAGCTTGCCCCTCTCCTTCTTGCCGCCCAGACCTACGGCATCACCATTGTTGCCGGGCTTCCGCTCGAAAAGCATGGGCTGCGCCACAAGGGCCTTGCCCTTTTCGCACCCTACCGCGAGTCGATCCTGCGCTACCCTCAGGGCAGCGGTGCGAGCCTGACGCCGGGTGAAAAGCGGTTAACCATTATCGAAACCCCGGCAGACGCCCTCGATCTCGATCCTCAGGCGACGCTCTTTACCAGCAGTCAGGACGTGGGGGATAACCGCTGGCGTCAGTCCATCGGCACGTTACAGCGTTTTGCCCATAAATATGCCATTGCGGTCTTAATGGCTAACGCGCGCAGCGGCAGCGCACTGTGGGATGAGAGAGGGCAGCTCATCGTTCGCGCCGATAAAGGGGAACTGCTGTTAACCGGCTCACTGGACAGACGGGGTTGGCAAGGGGATATCATTCCATTAGGCTAAGCGTTTTTGGTCAGGAGCATTCAATGCTGCGCGTCATCGATACCGAAACTTGCGATCTTCAGGGCGGGATTGTGGAAGTGGCCTCTGTCGACGTTGTCGACGGACAGATAGTCAACCCAATGAGTCATCTGGTTCGCCCCGATCGCCCGATCAGCCCGCAGGCGATGGCTATCCATCGCATCACGGAATCGATGGTGGCGGATAAACCCTGGATTGAGGAGGTTATCCCTCACTATCACGGTAGCCCCTGGTATGTGGCGCACAACGCCAGCTTCGACCGTCGCGTGCTGCCGGAGATGCCCGGGGAGTGGATCTGCACCATGAAGCTCGCGCGCCGCCTGTGGCCGGGGATCAAATACAGCAATATGGCGCTATATAAATCCCGCAAGCTCAGCGTCCAAACGCCGGAGGGGCTGCATCACCACCGCGCGCTGTATGACTGCTATATCACCGCCGCGCTGCTGATAGATATTATGAATACGTCAGGCTGGACGCCGGAAGATATGGCGACCATAACCGGTCGCCCCGCGCTGTTAACCACCTTCACCTTCGGCAAATACCGCGGAAAAGCGGTAGCCGAAGTCGCGGACAACGATCCGGGCTATCTGCGCTGGCTGTATAACAACCTCGACAGAATGAGCCCGGAGCTGCGCTTAACACTGAAGCACTATCTCGGCGAAGCCTAACGTTCTGCACGGCCTGGCAACGTATCCTGCGCCAGGCCAATCAGAAACGCATACTCCAGCGCCACCCCTTCATAGGATTTAAAGCGCCCCGATTTCCCGCCGTGCCCGGAATCCATGTCGGTGCAGAGCAACAGCAGATTATCGTCGGTTTTAAGCTCGCGCAGTTTCGCCACCCATTTCGCCGGCTCCCAGTACTGCACCTGCGAATCATGCAGCCCCGTCGTCACCAGCATATGCGGATAGGTTTTCGCCTCAACGTTGTCGTACGGGCTGTACTCTTTCATGTAGCGATAATAAGTTTCATCCTGCGGATTTCCCCACTCTTCGAACTCCCCGGTGGTCAGCGGGATAGATTCATCCAGCATGGTGGTCACCACATCCACGAACGGCACCTGGGCGATAACGCCCTTGAAGCGATCGGGACGCAGGTTGATTACCGCCCCCATCAGCATGCCACCGGCGCTGCCGCCCATGCCAAAGCAGAGATCGGGATGACCATAGCCCTGCTCCACCAGCGCATCGCACACGTCCAGATAGTCGTAGAAGGTGTTTTTCTTTTTCAGGAACTTACCGTCTTCGTACCACTGCTGACCCAGCTCGCCGCCGCCGCGAATATGGGCGATGGCATAGACAAAACCCCGGTCGAGCAGGCTCAGCCTGCTGCTGCTAAAGTCGGCGTCCATGCTGGATCCGTACGAGCCATAGCCGTAAACCAGTAGCGGGTTTTTACCCTTACTGAAATGCGCCTTGTGATACACCAGCGACACGGGCACTTCCGCACCGTCCCGCGCGGTCACCCACAGGTGCTCGCTGCGGTAATTGTCAGAGTCGAAGCCTTTCACCTCGGCCTGCTTGATCACCTGACGCTGCCCGGTGTCCATGTCCAGCTCAAACAGCGTATCAGGGGTGGTCATTGACGAATACCCATAGCGCAGCCGCGACGATTCAGGTTCAGGGTTAAAACCAATCCAGGTCACATAGGCCGGATCGTCAAAGGCGATACCCACCACTTCCCGCGTTTTACGGTTGATCTGCCGGATGCTGGTCAGCCCGCGCTGGCGTTCCTCCACCACCAGCCAGTCGGTAAACAGGGTAAAGCCCTCGAGCATGACCTGTTCACGGGCGGGAATAAGCACTTCCCATTTGCGCTCGTCGCGCACCTTGGTTTTATACAGCCCGAAGTTCTTGCCTTCACGGTTGGAGCGCAGGTAAAAGCTGTGCTGGAAATGGTCGAGGCTGTATTCGTGATCTTTGCGGCGAGGCAGGAAGCAAAGCGGCTGCGCGTCGGGAAGCTCCGCATCAAGCAAGAGTACTTCCGAGGTGGTCGCACTGGCCAGGTAGATGATCACATAGTGGCGGGACGATGTTTTATGCAGGCTGACATAATACGTCTCATCTTTTTCTTCATACACCAGTTCGTCGTCGGCAGACGAGGTGCCCACCGTATGCCGCCAGACCTGGTAAGGCAGCAGCGTGGAGGCATGTTTTTTTACGTAGTACACCGTTTCGGAATCGTTCGCCCAGACAAAGTCCGGCGAGACGTTGTCCAGCATTTCCGGATACCAGTTTCCGGTTTCCAGATTGCGAAAGCGCAGGCCGTACTGACGGCGCGAGAGATAATCTTCCGCCAGCGCCATAATGGCGTTATCCGGCGAGATGGACATGCCGCCTAAAGTATAAAACTCGCTGTGGGCCGCGCGCTTGTTAGCATCCAGCAAGATGTCCCACTCATCCCACTCGGCGCTGAGCACGGACTGACGCTGGTAGATAGCATACTCGTTGCCAGGCTCATAGACGTGGCGATAGCGATAGCCATTTTTAGTCCAGGGCGCGGAAATATCGCGCTGCGGGACACGCTGCACCATTTCGTTCAGCAAGCGATCCTGCAGCGCCTGCTGGCTGGCCATGACCTTACGGCCATAGTCATTTTCCTCGTGCAGATAGTCGAGGACATCCGGCTGCGAGCGCGTATCGTCCCGCAGCCAGTAATAGTGGTCGATACGCGTATCTCCATGCGTGGTGATCGCGTAAGCAGTGCGTCGGGCTTTCGGTGGCATGTTCGTTTTACTTTTGAGTTTTACACCCTATAAGGTTGGCAAAACACACGCATGATGCAAGCGAAACATGGCCAGTTTAGGAAAGCATTAGCCCGCCAGGGCCTGTTTTTGCTGTTGAATATCCTTCTCGATGCCTTCCCGCACGTCCTGAGGGATCTTCAGGGCATCGCCCAGCGCATTAAGGTAGCTCCGCTCCATAAAGTGATCGATATCGATAGCCGCGCAGCTCAGGAAATAGAGTTCAAGCGCCTCCTCTTCATTTTTAACGCTTTGGGCCAGTCGCTGCGGGTCAAGCGGCTGTTCGATGGCCTTCGCCACCAGCGCCCTGCCCTGTGCTTCGACGCCCGCCTCGCTCATCTGTTGTTCAATTGCCGTGCGCTCCTGGTCGTCGATATGTCCGTCGCTCTTCGCGGCAAACACCAGCGCCAGAATCAGCCGTTCCGTACGAATATCCAGCGGCGAGGTATGCTCACCATAGTGCGGCTCATCGTTATGCGCGGTACGCACCTTATCTTTGTATTTGTTCCACAGCACGGAGCCGGCGATAGCCCCGCCGCCCGCAAGCAGCGCGCCAGAGCCGTATTTGGTCAGCAGCTTGCGCGAGGATTTGTTCGCGACCAGTAGCCCTGCCAGCCCGCCCAGCGCACCGGGAACAAGAAGTTTACTGAGCCCCTGCTCGCCCGTCCCTGAAGAGGACGCTTTTTGACCCAGCATGGATTGCAATTGATTCAACCAACCTGACATGATTTCTCTCGCTTAACGGTGAACATGCTTCACAGCCTAAGCGAGTGGACGTCAGGAAATGTCTGTTAGCACTAAAGAAGCGCAAATTTCTTGCCTGTCACCTTTGCCCCTGACAAGACAGACGCAAACGTTTTCGTTTATACTGCGCGCAACTTTTTCAGGGGGATAGTTATGACACGTTTAGGAACCGCGCTGCGTCCGGCAGCGACGCGCGTAATGCTGCTTGGATCGGGTGAACTGGGTAAAGAAGTCGCCATCGAGTGCCAGCGTTTAGGCGTTGAGGTGATTGCTGTTGATCGTTATCCGGACGCGCCGACCATGCATGTCGCGCATCGTTCTTATGTGATTAACATGCTGGACGGCGAGGCTCTGCGCGCGCTGATTGCCAAAGAAAAACCGCATTATGTGGTACCTGAAATCGAAGCCATCGCCACCGATACGCTGGTCGCGCTTGAGCAGGAAGGCCAGCGCGTCGTACCCAGCGCGAACGCCGCGAAACTGACCATGAACCGCGAGGGCATTCGTCGCCTGGCGGCCGAAGAGTTGCAACTCCCCACCTCCAGCTACCGTTTTGCTGGCGACAAAGCCGGTTTTCTGCAGGCCGTTGAGGAGATTGGCTACCCGTGCATCATTAAGCCGGTGATGAGCTCCTCAGGAAAAGGTCAGAGCTTTATCCGTTACAGCTCACAGCTGGATAGCGCCTGGGATTATGCGCAACAGGGTGGCCGCGCCGGGGCCGGACGCGTGATTGTCGAGGGCGTGGTGAAGTTTGATTTCGAGATCACCCTGCTGACCATCAGTGCCGCAGACGGCGTACACTTCTGCGATCCGATCGGTCATCGCCAGGAAGATGGCGATTACCGTGAATCCTGGCAGCCGCAGCGAATGAGCGCTCTGGCGCTGGAACGCGCGCAGGAGATCGCCCGCAAGACGGTGCTGGCGCTCGGCGGATACGGGCTGTTTGGCGTGGAACTGTTCGTCTGCGGTGACGAGGTTATTTTCAGTGAAGTCTCCCCGCGTCCGCACGATACCGGGATGGTAACGCTGATTTCACAGGATCTTTCCGAATTCGCCCTGCACGTGCGGGCTTTCCTCGGCCTGCCAGTTGGCGGCATCCGTCAGTACGGCCCGGCCGCGTCGGCGGTGATCCTGCCGCAGTTGACCAGCCAGAACGTCACGTTTGATAACGTCGAGAACGCGGTGGGTGCCGGTTTGCAGGTGCGCCTGTTTGGTAAGCCAGACATCGACGGAACGCGTCGGTTAGGCGTGGCGTTAGCCACCGGTCAGAACGTGGAGGATGCGGTCGCGAGAGCGAAAACGGCCGCCAGTGCGGTGAACGTTAAAGGGTAATAAAAAGTTAGCTGGTCACATTGGTGGCCAGCCGCTTTGTTATGCATTTGCATCCTGCACGTAGACTTCACCTGCAGTAGAAGCCCCACCTCTCGTGGTCTTTTCAGTACCCTACATCCCTGTAAGCTTCACTGGTCTTCATTATAAAAACATACACACCTGTGCCAATAAAAAGAACGATGGGTATAATGATCGCCGCAGCGATTTCCCAGCCTGTTAGCGTCTCATTTTTAGATGTAAAACTAATATGATATGCAACGAGAGAAAGCACACAAAATAAAGCCGCCATGCCTGCTGGAAGAAGAGGATTATTCCAGTCACCCCATATAAGCTTTTCCGGGATATCCGTTTTTTTGGAAGAAAGGGCAGTTATGCTCAGTTTATTTTTTTCCGAATATGCTATCAGCTGTTCCCCCTGGGCATATTTAACTGCATCTGTCGCCAGTCCCAGCGCCAGCCACCGATACCCGGCGCTTTTTTCTCCCAAAGAGACATCTATATCCAGGCGTTCTATCGCCAGCCCTTTTTCATCCAGTGCCTGTATTAACGGATATTTTTCCGTTCGAGATAGCCCGGTATACCAAAGTTTTTTCGGGGTAAGCACGGAGCCCGTCGCCAGGTAAACCGCCATTTTTTCTTCTACATCTGTCACTTCTGACATAGGTTGGTAAAGATACACCGGTTTTTCACCTTCTTCACCGATATAATGACTGGTCAGGAGGAACGCACTCGCATTTTCCATACTCGCTGAGTTCGCGCCCTCTTGATGCAAATCAACGATAACAATCAATCGGTTTTCAACTCTGTCATTTGAAGCGTTCATCCATTTACCGATAAGTGCGTAACCAGGGCATTCCGCGCTGTGCTCAATATTACATTCACTGGCATGTTCGATCCCCAACAACGCCAGAGATCGCCTCAGCTCGTCAATGCAGGACTCACTCCCTCCACGAACCCAGAGAAGAGTTTCAAAAATTCGGTAGTTATATCCCTTCAACTTTTCAGCCATTGGAGCCAATAAGCGGTAAAAAATTTGCTCATCACGAGTTTGATCGAACCGACCTTCCAGTTGAATCTTAACCGGCGTTTTCGGTGCCAGCGGAAATTCCCCTTCCAGCTTCAACATATTCAGTGCAGGTTGCTCCAGAGGAGTGATTACAGACCATGCTGCGATAGCGATGTTTTTCCGCGCATACGCTTTTAAACTATTCTCCCTTTCTTTTGCAATGAACTTACGGGTTTCGAAATAGTGAAGCGTGGCGTTGTGAAATATGAATCCTGTATAAATAAAGACAGACACCATACAGATAGGCAGAATAACTGAGGGTACAAAAAATATAGCAGTCACGTGTTCTGTCTCAGGCCAGGTAAGAGCCCGTATCAGCAGGCCCATTCCGACGGATATCACATATATGAGTATAATAACGACAACCGGTACATCGGTATCGGGGTCAGGCTGTTTCTTGTATAACCACCACGCTCTCATTACACTGCTCCCGCAACGGGCAAGGTACTTTTAATTTCGCATCCGCACGCCGCATGACAGCCATCTACCACAACCCCACGACCCTTCATGGTCCAGGTTGGGTGACATTCATTGATTGGGAAAATGCCTCTGTGGGTCGGACACTGCACCAAATCATCTTTCAGTGCCACGGCCTTACCCATAAAGTCGGCACCGGAAGCTTTTGTGACTTTACCTCCGCTTACCAGCGGATCGTGTAATCGAATAACGCCTTTCATTATTTATTCTCCCTATCGCCCCGCATTCATATCACAGCGCATATGATCCCAGCCGGTATATCCCTTCACTTCGGGTACGCTGTCGGGTAAATCTTGCCAGTTGGTCTTAAATTGTTGCGTGCTGTGCACCAGTCCTTGTTTCGTTAAATAGACTGTCCCCCAGGCCCAACCCGAAGAATGAGGTTCCAGCACCCCATTTA
>NZ_JASCAM010000033.1:0-130733 GCF_029967835.1 Enterobacter sp. V87_3
TATACACACTTTCCAGGCGTGCTCCTTCAGCCACTCGGACACCTCACCATATTGTCATCCCGTTGTTGTCGGGACGGGCGCTAATGTAAGGAAAAGCCGAACTGCCGTCAACTCACTTTTTCAGTAATGTCGTGCGTTTAGACAAACTTCAGGCAACCTGATTCCTAAATGCACGGAAACCGTCTTTTTTATCAGCAACGCGGATGACGATGAAATTTGTTATGCTGGCAATCCAGTTGAAAATGAAAATAAAACAGCGCAATAAAAGGCAGGAATGACTATGGATATTATTTTCTATCACCCCACTTTTGATACGGCTTACTGGATTAAAGCACTTTCAGCGGCGCTGCCGGGCGCACGGGTACGTGAGTGGAAACGCGGCGATAACGACCATGCTGACTATGCGCTGGTCTGGCACCCGCCGGTAGAAATGCTGCAGGGCCGCGAGCTGAAAGCCGTATTTGCCCTGGGCGCTGGCGTGGATTCGATCCTCAGTAAACTGAAAGCCCACCCGGAAATGCTGCCGGAACATGTTCCGCTGTTCCGCCTGGAAGACACCGGCATGGGTCAGCAAATGCAGGAGTATGCAGTGAGCCAGGTGCTGCACTGGTTCCGCCGTTTTGATGACTATCAGGCGTTGAAACAGCAGGCCCGCTGGGAGCCGCTGCCTGAGTACCCCCGCGAGACCTTCACGATTGGTCTTCTCGGGGCCGGCGTACTGGGATCGAAAGTGGCCGAAGCCCTTGCCCCGTGGGGGTTCCCGCTGCGCTGCTGGAGCCGCAGCCGCAAGGATTATCCGGGCGTTGTCAGCTTTGCAGGAACACAGGAGCTGCCAACGTTCCTGAAAGACACCCGCGTGTTGATAAACCTGTTGCCAAATACTGCTGAAACCGTGGGCATCATCAACGGCGAACTGCTGAACCAGCTGGCAGACCAGAGCTACGTCATGAACCTCGCGCGTGGCGTTCACCTTGTGGAAGCCGATCTGATTAAAGCTCTGGACAGCGGTAAGCTGAAAGGTGCAATGCTCGATGTCTACAGCCGTGAACCGTTGCCAGAAGAAAGCCCGCTGTGGGCGCACCCGCGGGTGGCGATGACGCCGCACATCGCGGCGGTCACGCGGCCTGCCGAAGCCGTGGCGTACATTTCTCACACCATCAGCGAGATTGAAAAAGGAAAAACCGTCACCGGGCAGGTCGACAGACAGCGTGGATACTGACAGTAACCCGGCGTTAGCCGGGTTTTTGCTAATATTCGCCGCTGATAACTGCTATCCTTTGAAAAAATAGCCGAGGAGAGAAAGATGTATCCCGTTGACCTGCATATGCACACCGTCGCCAGCACTCACGCCTACAGCACCCTTCATGACTACATCGCGCAAGCAAAGCGTAAAGGCATCAAGCTGTTTGCCATTACCGATCACGGTCCTGATATGGCTGATGCACCGCACTACTGGCACTTTGTGAATATGCGTATTTGGCCACGCCTGGTAGACGGCGTCGGGATACTGCGCGGCATCGAAGCGAACATTAAGAATACTGACGGTGAAATTGACTGCACCGGCCCGATGCTGACCTCGCTGGATTTAATTATTGCCGGCTTCCATGAGCCGGTTTTTGCGCCGCAGGACAAAGAGACCAACACCGCGGCGATGATTGCCACCATTGCCAGCGGCAATGTGCATATCATCAGCCATCCGGGAAACCCGAAGTACCCTGTTGATATCGAGGCGGTTGCGCAGGCTGCGGCGAAACACCGCGTGGCGCTGGAGATAAACAACTCCTCTTTCGTTCACTCCCGCAAGGGAAGTGAAGCTAACTGCCGCAACATTGCTGCGGCGGTACGGGATGCTGGCGGCATGGTAGCCCTGGGATCCGATTCACACACGGCGTTTACCCTCGGCGATTTCAGCGAGTGCCTGAAGGTGCTGAATGACGTTGGGTTCCCGGAGGAGCGGATCCTGAACGTCACCCCGCGCCGCATGCTTGATTTTCTGGAATCGCGCGGAATGGCGCCGATCGATGAATTTGTCGACCTTTAATTACGTAACGGAATAAAAAAATGAATGAGTTTTCCATCCTCTGCCGCGTGCTGGGTACGCTCTATTATCGTCAGCCGCAGGATCCGCTGCTGGTTCCGCTCTTCACGCTGATTCGTGAAGGGAAGCTGGCGCAGAACTGGCCGCTGGAACAGGATGCGTTACTGGAGCGGCTGCAGAAAAGCTGCGATATGCAGCAGATTTCAACCGACTACAATGCCCTGTTTGTGGGCGACGAGTGTCGCGTTTCGCCGTATCGCTCTGCGTGGCAGGAAGGCGCAACGGAAGCGGAAGTGCGCGCCTTTTTATCCGAGCGCGGTATGCCGCTGACGGATACCCCGGCCGACCACATCGGGACGCTGCTGCTGGCGGCCTCCTGGATTGAAGATCATGCGGGTGACGATGAAAATGACGCCATCCAGACCCTGTTTGAAGAATACCTGCTGCCGTGGTGTGGCACCTTCCTCGGTAAAGTGGAAGCGCACGCGACGTCTCCGTTCTGGCGAACACTGGCCCCGCTGACCCGTGACGCTATTGCCGCGATGTGGGATGAACTGGAAGAAGAGAACGAAGAGTGATCTGAATCACATAAGTTCTGCAACGATACATTTCAGCTTGCACATAATGTGCTCATGATCGCATTTTCATGGCGCGCTTCTGCTAATATGCGCGCCATGAACATATTACTCTGCATTGCACTTACAACAGGCATTCTCTCCGGGCTGTGGGGATGGGTGGCCGTGTCTCTTGGTTTGCTGAGCTGGGCCGGTTTCCTGGGCTGCACTGCCTATTTCGCCTGCCCTCAGGGCGGCCTGAAAGGGCTGTTTATCTCAGGCTGTACGTTGATGAGCGGTGTTGTCTGGGCGATGGTGATCATGAAGGGCAGCGCGCTGGCACCGCACCTCGAGATTCTGGGGTATGTCATGACGGGCGTGGTGGCCTTTTTGATGTGCGTTCAGGCGAAACATCTTCTGCTGTCGTTTGTCCCGGGTACCTTTATGGGCGCCTGCGCAACCTTTGCAGGGCAGGGTGACTGGCAGCTGGTGGTGCCATCGCTGGTGCTGGGCTTACTGTTTGGTTATGCGATGAAAAACAGCGGCCTCTGGCTGGCTGCCCGGCGGGAGCGAACGCAAAACGCCACGGCACTCAGTGAATAAAAAAAAGGCGAGATAACGTTCTCGCCTTTTTTATGCGCGTCGGATCAGGATTCCGGCGGAACGGACATTTCGCGGTATTTTACCAGAACCGGGTTTTTCGCTTCGGCCTTGTTCTGCAGATCCCACAGTCCGCGGTCGATCCCGTCGTTAATCAGGAAGATGACCCCCGTTTCGATGGCGGACATCAGACACATCATCACCGGTTCGTTAGAGGTATAGCCAATTTCACCCTCAAGCAAGCGCTGGTAGTCGATGAAGCGGAACACCCCAGCCTGCACCTCATACGAGAGGATGGTTTTGCTGGTGGTGACCGACGACAGCACCTCCCCGGTACTGACGTTGACCACGCGCAGGTTCACCGCTATTTGATCAAGTTGATACTGGGTATCTGCCCCAATACCAAAATAGCGCGCACCCACGCCGCCGGATTTAACGTTGGTTTCATAACCGATTATCGAGCCTTCGATCATGACGTTGGCCGCCGCCAGCGATTGCAGCGGCATACGGTTGTTATTCGCCACGGTGCCATTTTCCTGCGCGGCACGAATGATTTTACGCTCGTTCAGCAGGTTCTGTAGCCCCTGACGTTCCAGCGGAATAAACCAGCGTGAATCCTTCAGAGCGGTGACCAGCATCGCGGTGGCGCTTTGCGGCACAGCCGTAGAGAAGTTACTGGCCGGATAAGGCTTAAACTGTCCCGTTTCATCCTGAATATTGTAAACCGAGACGAATATCTTTCCGGTAGGCGACGGGAGATGCGTTAAATCACGATAGCTCTGGGCCCGAGGCATTAATGTCGGTTTTGCACCTTCTTTTGGCGGAGCAGTTAAACATCCGCTTAATAAGCACACTGCAACAATTAACAGGAAGCGCTGCATGGTCGTTGTCCTTATTTCGTGGTTGTTTAGAAATCAGCGGCGTTATTTTGTAAACCGGACACCTGGATGGTGGATGTTTTCCCCGTTTTACGATCCGTCACGTTGAGCTGAAGCTGTCCGTCTTTATTGGCAATATCGACAATAAAGTCATTCGTCACCATTCGCCCGGGTTTACCGGTATTAATATTGGTGAGTAAGCCGCCTAAAATCTGTGATTGAATCGCCTGGGTGAAGTTGTCCAGCGCGGAGGGCGTATCAACGCTGTAGTCCTCATAGCTGGGGTCTTTGTACGAGTTTTGAGCCTGAGCTTCGTTGAGCAGAAACGCCCCGTTGTTAGGGTTGCCACCAAAGTTAGGGTTACGAAACTGGAACGTCATATTCCCGGCCCAGCTTACAGGTGTAATAAGCATTAACGAAACCACTGCATATGCAATACGCATGACAGCCTCCGAATAGTGGGTGACTAGAATTCGTCTTTTGCTAAATCGCGGGTGCTTAATAGCGCTTTATCTATTTGCAGGCGATTAATAGCGTCTTCAGTTTGTGCCAGTGCTAAGTCAACGTTTTTATCGAAGTCTATTCTGGTGGGAAATAAAAATGTCTGGTAAATAACGTCCTGATTGGCCGTTATGGTTATCCAGCTTCCCCATCGCGCACTGGGCCGTTCGTTAATCGTGATATTTCCAGGATACGACGTGTCCCATTTATCGCTAAAAGCACGGTAAAAATTGTGCCCGACGGACGAGACGGTGTGGTCAGTTAACAGCCCGGGAACTTCAACCTCTACGGCCTGGAGGTTCCCGGCAGCGAGCAGAATGCCCGCTGCGGCAATCCAACTCAACGTGCGTTTCATATTATTAACGCCTGAGGTTATCGTTTGCCCATGACACCGCCTGGGTCCGGTTTTTAACGGCTATCTTCTTGAAAAGATTATAAAGATGCGTCTTTACCGTATTTTCGCTGATAAATAACGAACGGGCGATTTCAATATTGGAGGCGCCTATGCGCAACTTGTTGAGGATCTCTTTCTCACGGTGAGTAAGAAGGGCAGATTCTGAACTGTTGTAGCGATAGTTTCCGGAATGGGTGATGAGATAGCTGGCAAGCTTCTGCGAAAAATAACATTCACCGCGCAATATCCCCTGCAGCCCTTCAACGACACGGCCTTCCTCTTCAGTGACGTAAAAAACGCCATTGATATGCGGCCAGCTTTCAATGTCTCTGAACGGATACTCATCAGGGGTATTCAATAACAGCACGCGGATATTATTGTTTTTCCTGCTTAAGTTATCTTGCCAGTAATGGATAAGCTTTTTATCTGCTTCCATCATATCGAGAAGAATAATGCTGCCTGAGGCAATATCATCAAAAGAGCGTTGAATATTGTGCAGTTTACCGTTCAGTGCAAGCGATTGCTTTAAATGCTGTAATAAAGCAGTCGCTTGTAAAGAAGGCTTGGTGATCAACAGTAATGTATGACCCTGTAAACTATGGACTTCATTAAACATGATGAAACCCCACTTTTTAGGACACCTGGCAGCTGCCCTCTTAATTAAAAGAGGGCACCAGAAGTACTGACAGATGTTGCACTGCTGTGTGTAGAATCAGACCATAACCTCCAGCAGGAGGTAAATATAAAACGAATTGCTTACTTCTGATTTCAATCTAGCTATTACGAATTTTAAAGCAAGTGTTAATGGTGTAACAAGATGTAAAAATCAATATTAATTTGTGAAAATCGAAGCGAGGAATTGCGGGGATTTGATAGGAAAGTTGTACAGATAAATAATTGTGGACAGTTTTTAAAAATCATACAAATAAATGTATACCGATGATTTTAATACGATATATTTTTTCCCTCTCTCTTCTGTAAAGGTATGAGTCACCAAAAAAATCTACGCCATAAAAATCCATGGGAATCGTCTTAAGAAAACGCGCTTTGTGTCACGACGTGAACAGGAATGTGTTCAGCGAAGCGGTAAAAAGGCCTCGGATAAGGCTCGGTGGCTGTTTTGCTAGCGGTATGCAGGGCTGAAAGAAAACGCGCAATTAAAGCTTACGTTATCTGAGTGCAGCGCTTTTTGGCTTTAATTAATACTTTGAGGTGATGCCTTAAATAAAAATAAGCCGCGCGGGTGAGATATTTAAAATGTTTCGGCGGACATACTCATCACCGTAACGACGCGTTAACAAAATGATGAATGAGTTAACACGAGGTCACATCACTGTTGATATATAGCCAGGTCCAGGGTGACAACATGAAAAACAGCTCGTTATTTATGATGTTTACATTACTGGGAGTGCCTGGGTTTGTCACCGCGGCAGGTTCAGATTTAGCACATGCTGAATATAACTTCGCGGTGAATGAATTAAGTCGTTCCTCATTAAATCAGGCAGCCATTATTGGTCAGCAGGGCGTAAATAATGACGCTCAGGTTCGGCAGGGCGGTTCTAAATTACTGTCTGTTGTCTCCCAGGAGGGGACAGGAAACCGAGCGAGAGTTGATCAATCAGGGACTTATAACTTTGCCTATATCGCGCAGAGTGGCAGTTCGAACGATGCGAGTATTACGCAAGGGGCATTTGGTAACACGGCGATGATTATCCAGAAAGGCTCGGGTAATAAAGCCAATATTACGCAGTACGGTACGCAGAAAACCGCAGTTGTAGTGCAAAGACAGTCGCAAATGGCCATTCGCGTTATTCAACGCTAGCTGTTTCGCGGCGACTTTAATCAATCCGATGGGGGTTTACCATGAAATTTATCAAAGTGGCAGCACTTGCAGCAATCGTCGTTTCAGGTAGTGCTATGGCAGGTCTTATTAATCAAGGCGGCTGGGGTCATGGTGGCGGTCATAATAATAATGGTCCTGATTCAACCCTGAGCATTTACCAGTACGGCGGCGGTAACTCAGCTCTTGCACTGCAATCAGACGCCCGGGATTCCTCCCTGAGCATCAGCCAGAGCGGTGGCGGTAACGGCGCGGATGTCGGACAAGGTTCCGATGACAGCACCATTACCCTGACCCAGAACGGTTTCGGTAACAGCGCAACGCTCGATCAGTGGAATGGTAAAGACTCCACAATGACCGTGAGCCAGTTTGGTGGTGGTAACGGTGCGGCGGTTGATCAAACGGCTTCCGGCTCTACTGTGACTGTTCAGCAGGTTGGCTTCGGTAACAACGCGACAGCGCATCAGTATTAAGACAAACTTCAGTTCGACATAAAACAGGGCCTGCGCCCTGTTTTTTTTCGGGAGTTCATCATGCATACCTTAGTCCTCCTTGCTGCGCTCTCCAGCCAAATTACCTTCAAAACCTCGCAAGAGGGCGAGATGACCACCATCATTCCGCAGGTCACCCTGACGCACGCCTGTCTTTGTCAGGTACATATTGATTTTAGCCGCCATGGACTGGGGGGCAACAGCACCTCGACGCAGCGAAATACCTTAAATATTCCCGCCAATCAGCCGATAGATCTTTCACGCCTGAGCGTTAATATTCACGCCCTCGACTCGGTAACGCTTGTAGTGACTGTCTCCGACGGCGAATCGTTACATTTAACGCAACGCTGGCCGTCCTCTGAGTGATGACGTCATAATATTCATCAAATCAATAATTTGTGTGAGATGGCGCCACCCGGGAGTTATTACTATGATCATGAGAGCGGCGCTACGTGGCCGCAAGGGATCAGAGTGACGTTTTGGCTGTACCAAGGAACATATCAACCCCTCAAGGACGATTTATCATTGAGGAGCTACCGATGGCTGCGTCCATTTCCCGATTCATCTCTGGCATTGCTTTTATCTGTACCGCTGCGCTAACTCCCGCGATGGCGGCCACCACGGCGCAGGGCGGCGTGATCCACTTCCGCGGGCAGATCGTGGAAGACCCTTGCGTGGTAAACCCTCAACATCAGAAATTTGCGTTAACCTGCCCTCAAAACGGGCGGATGCAAACAACGCACATCAGTTATCAGGATGCCCTGGATGGACATCACACGTCTGCAAATACGGTGCAGGTCAGCATGAAGTACCTGGATCCAGAGAAGAAATTAGCGGTCGTTGAACTCGACTACCGTTGAGTCTTTCTTGCCCCCATCTCAGGCCGGGGGCCATTCAAATCCCTTTTTCATTGAATTCCCTCTGCTATACACTGAACCGAAAGGTGGAGAGCAGGGGGAAATATGAAACCACAAATAGAGATCGTCCAGGGCGATATCACCACGCTACGGGTTGACGTGATCGTCAACGCGGCAAATCCATCGTTAATGGGGGGCGGGGGTGTTGATGGTGCCATCCATCGGGCTGCCGGACCGCAGCTGCTTGAAGCCTGTAAGGTGGTGCGCCAGCAGCAGGGCGAGTGCCCGCCGGGGCATGCTGTCATTACGCTCGCGGGCGATTTGAACGCCAAAGCCGTCATCCACGCCGTGGGGCCTGTCTGGCACGGTGGAGACCGCAACGAGGCCAGCATACTGGAAGAGACCTACCGCAACTGCCTGCGCCTCGCGGCTGATAATGGCTATAACACCATGGCGTTTCCGGCCATCAGTACGGGCGTGTACGGCTATCCGAAAGCCGAGGCCGCCAGGATAGCCGTGAACACGGTTTACCACTATCTCTCGCTCAAGCCTGTGCCGGAGAAGGTCATTTTTGTCTGTTTTGATGAAGAGACGGCGCGTCTGTATGGGCAGATGCTGATCCAGCGCGAGCAGGAGTTAGGTATCGGATAAAAAAAGCGGCGCCAGATGGGCGCCGCTCTGCTATCAGGCTTTAACCTGCGGTTTGCCGGAGAAGAGGAAACGCAACAGCGGGATCCGCAGGTGGATCTCGTACAGCACAATCGCAATCCCTATCACAAAGACCAGCCCGGTAAAGAAGCCCACCGTATTCGAGGCAATGTGCGGGGTGATAAACGCCCCGAAGAACAGCGTTAACGGGTGATGCACCAGATAAATAAACAATGACGCATTGACGAAATAAGTGACGCGGCTGGATTTAAAATTCAGCAGGCGATGGCCCAGGGCGAATACCACGTTCACCATCCACAGCCCCATGAGCGTGGTAATCACGCTCTCGGTTTCATACATCCACGCGTCGCCGCTGCCGTAGCGTTGGTTCAGCAGATAGGCTGCAAACGCCAGCGCCGCGCCCGCCGCACACCACGGAGAAGGGGTCGTGAAGAGCGATTTCAGCTGCGGATAGATAAACGCCAGCGCCCCAATCAGGAAGAAGGGGAGGTAGAACAGCGTTTGCATAACGACGAAATTAAACAGCCCGTCGCTCAGAATCGGTGGGTAGACGATAAACAACGTGCGTCTGATGGCGGCATAGATTATGCCCAGCACCAGAAAGAGCAGCGACAGTTTGCCGAGGGTAATGTTGGCAAAGAACGCATCGGATTTTTCGCTGACGTGGCGGCGCAGCCGGGAAAAGATCACCAGACTCACCGTAGTGAGCACGACCAGCACCAGCAGGAACCAGAGGTGAGAAACAAGTTCCCAGACCAGGGTGTTGTACTTCTCATACAGCGAAAGCGTAGGCCAGTTTGCCGCCTTACCGTTGACATACTGCAGCATAATAAATTGCGGCAGCGTAAGCAGGGGAATGGCGGTTAACATCGGGATGCCCACGCGCTCCACGCGCACCTTCCACCAGCGCTTAAGCGGATAGCGCAGGAAAAGCATGTAGGAGAAGTAGCCCGAGATGACGAAAAACACCTGCATACGGAAGGCGTGAATAAAGTCATTAAACAGCGTAAGCCACCAGGAAGGTGCAAGGCTGTTAACGTGCCAGGTGTGGCTCGAGTAAATCAGTGAAATATGGAACGGGATCCCTAAGAGCATCAACCATGCCCGGATCGAGTCGAGGAAATATTCGCGTTGTACGGGTGTTGTGCTCATATAACTTTGTGCATTCTCAGACTTTTCGCCTTATCCCTAAGACTCATAATGGTTACATTCGGAGCCAACCCTACACCAAGACCGACACCCTGTCTCCAGGATAAGCACGCAAAGTGAAAAGCGGGTTCTTTCATTTGCTTAATCCATGAGCCAGCGAGCTGAACAAAGCAGTGATAATGTTGTCGGATTGCCTGAGTTTCCATTAAAATGGATCGGATCGATATAAGCACACAAAGGGGGAAGTGCTTACTTATTATGAAACATAAACAACAAATGATGAAAATGCGTTGGTTGGGTGCTGCAGTGGTGTTATCACTGTATACCTCATCGGCTCTGGCCTTTAACATCGATGACGTCGCAAAACAGGCAAAATCGATGGCGGGGAAGAGCTACGAAGCGCCGAAAAGTAACTTGCCCTCCGTTTTCCGCGACATGAAATACGCGGACTATCAGCAGATCCAGTTCAACCATGACAAAGCGTACTGGAACAACATTAAAACCCCGTTCAAGCTTGAGTTTTATCACCAGGGTATGTATTTCGACACCCCTGTTGCCATCAATGAAGTGACGGCGACCGCGGTCCGTAAAATCAAGTACAGCCCGGATTATTTCAATTTTGGCGACGTACAGCACGACAAAGACACGGTGAAAGACCTCGGCTTCGCAGGCTTCAAGGTGCTTTACCCGATCAACAGCAAAGATAAAAACGACGAAATCGTCAGCATGCTGGGCGCCAGCTACTTCCGCGTGATTGGCGCAGGGCAGGTGTACGGGCTTTCCGCGCGTGGCCTGGCCATTGATACGGCATTGCCATCCGGTGAAGAGTTCCCGCGTTTTCGCGAGTTCTGGATCGAACGTCCTAAACCTACGGACAAACGTCTGACGATTTATGCGCTGCTGGACTCCCCTCGTGCGACCGGCGCTTATCGCTTCGTGATCATGCCGGGCCGTGACACGGTTGTTGACGTGCAGTCCAAAGTGTACCTGCGCGATAAAGTAGGCAAGCTGGGCGTGGCACCGCTGACCAGCATGTTCCTGTTCGGCCCTAACCAGCCGTCTCCGGCAACCAACTTCCGCCCTGAGCTGCACGACTCCAACGGTCTCTCCATCCATGCCGGTAACGGCGAATGGATCTGGCGTCCGCTGAACAACCCGAAACATCTGGCCGTCAGCAGTTTCGCTATGGAAAACCCGCAGGGCTTCGGTCTGCTGCAGCGTGGCCGTCAGTTCTCTCGCTTTGAGGATCTGGACGACCGTTACGACCTGCGCCCAAGCGCCTGGGTAACGCCGAAAGGTGACTGGGGCAAAGGCAAAGTCGAGCTGGTTGAAATTCCAACCAACGATGAAACCAACGACAACATCGTCGCTTACTGGACGCCGGATCAGCTGCCGGAAGCCGGTAAAGAGATGAACTTCAAGTACGCGATTACCTTCAGCCGTGACGAAGATAAACTGCACGCGCCGGACAATGCGTATGTGATGCAGACGCGTCGCTCTACGGGCGATGTGAAGCAATCTAACCTTATCCGTCAGCCGGACGGCACCGTCGCGTTTGTGGTGGATTTCACCGGCCAGGACATGAAAAAACTGTCCCCGGATACCGCAGTGACCGCCCAGGCCAGCATCGGTGATAACGGTGAGATTGTGGAAAATGCTGTGCGTTATAACCCGGTAACCAAAGGGTGGCGTTTAACCCTGCGTGTGAAAGTGAAAGATCCGAAACAGACCACTGAAATGCGTGCTGCGCTGGTCAGTGAAGATCAGCCACTGAGCGAAACCTGGAGCTATCAGCTACCTGCCAATGAATAATACAACTGAATATATTGATGCGATGCCGCTGACGGATATTGAAAAAGCGGCACTGCCCAGGAGCGACATTCAGGCGGTGCATGCCGCCCTGGATGGTGAACATCGTCACTTTACCCGTGAGGATGATTCACCGCTCGGGTCAGTCAAAATGCGTCTGGAGCGTACGTGGCCGGACTCGCTGGCAGAAGGGCAGCTGATTAAGGACGATGAAGGGCGCGACCAGCTTCAGGCAATGCCAAAAGCAACGCGTTCCTCAATGTTCCCCGATCCCTGGCGCACCAACCCGGTGGGCCGCTTCTGGGATCGCCTGCGCGGGCGTGAAGTTACGCCGCGCTATCTGTCCCGTTTGACCAAAGAAGAGCAGGCCTCTGAGCAGAAATGGCGTACCGTGGGTACGCTGCGTCGCTATACCTTACTGCTGCTGACGCTGGCGCAGACGGTCGTTGCGACGTGGTACATGAAGACCATCCTGCCTTATCAGGGCTGGGCGCTGATTAACCCTGCTGACATGATAGGCCAGGATATCTGGGTCTCCTTTATGCAGCTGCTGCCGTATATTCTGCAGAGCGGCATCCTCCTGCTGTTCGCCGTGCTGTTCTGCTGGGTATCGGCCGGGTTCTGGACCGCGCTGATGGGCTTCCTGCAGCTGCTGATGGGCCGCGACAAATACAGCATTTCCGCGTCGACGGTCGGGGATGAACCCCTGAATCCCGAGCATCGTACCGCGTTGATTATGCCTATCTGTAACGAGGACGTTGACCGCGTATTCGCGGGTCTTCGCGCCACCTGGGAGTCCGTTAAGGCGACCGGTAACGCGGCGCATTTCGACGTCTACATTCTTAGCGACAGCTACAATCCCGATATCTGCGTGGCAGAGCAAAAAGCCTGGATGGAGCTGATTGCGGAAGTGCAGGGCGAAGGGCAGATCTTCTATCGCCGTCGTCGTCGTCGCGTGAAGCGTAAAAGCGGTAACATCGATGACTTCTGCCGTCGCTGGGGCAACCAGTACAGCTACATGGTGGTTCTGGATGCTGACTCGGTGATGAGCGGCGACTGTCTGAGCGGCCTGGTTCGCCTGATGGAAGCTAACCCGAATGCCGGGATTATTCAGTCCTCGCCAAAAGCGTCCGGGATGGACACGCTGTACGCACGCTGCCAGCAGTTTGCGACGCGCGTTTACGGGCCGCTGTTTACCGCGGGTCTGCACTTCTGGCAGCTGGGTGAATCCCACTACTGGGGTCACAACGCCATTATCCGCGTGAAGCCGTTTATCGAGCACTGTGCGCTTGCGCCGCTGCCGGGCGAAGGCTCCTTCGCAGGCTCTATCCTGTCGCATGACTTTGTTGAAGCCGCGCTGATGCGCCGTGCAGGGTGGGGCGTCTGGATCGCCTACGATCTGCCAGGCTCCTACGAAGAATTGCCGCCGAACCTGCTGGATGAACTGAAGCGTGACCGCCGCTGGTGTCACGGTAACCTGATGAACTTCCGCCTGTTCCTGGTGAAAGGGATGCACCCGGTTCACCGTGCGGTCTTCCTGACGGGCGTGATGTCTTATCTGTCTGCACCGCTGTGGTTTATGTTTCTGGCGCTGTCGACGGCGCTGCAGGTTGTCCACGCGCTGACGGAACCGCAATACTTCCTGCAACCGCGCCAGCTGTTCCCGGTGTGGCCGCAGTGGCGTCCGGAACTGGCGATTGCGCTGTTTGCGTCGACCATGGTGCTGCTGTTCCTGCCAAAACTGCTCAGTATTGTGCTGATCTGGTGTAAAGGCTCTAAAGAGTACGGTGGTTTCTGTCGCGTGACGCTGTCGCTGCTGCTGGAAGTGCTGTTCTCCGTCCTGCTGGCACCGGTACGTATGCTCTTCCACACCGTGTTTGTGGTGAGCGCGTTCCTGGGCTGGGAAGTGGTCTGGAACTCGCCGCAGCGTGACGATGACTCCACGCCGTGGAGCGAAGCCTTTATGCGTCACGGTTCGCAGCTGCTGCTGGGGCTGGTGTGGGCGGCCGGGATGGCGTGGCTGGATCTGCGTTTCCTGTTCTGGCTGGCCCCGATTGTCTTCTCCCTGATCCTGTCGCCGTTTGTGTCGGTTATCTCCAGCCGCTCAACGGTTGGCCTGCGCACTAAACGCTGGAAGCTGTTCCTGATCCCAGAAGAGTATTCCCCGCCGCAGGTGCTGGTGGATACCGACCGTTATCTCGAGCTGAACCGCAGCCGCTCGCTGGCAGATGGCTTTATGCACGCGGTGTTTAACCCGTCGTTTAACGCCCTGGCCACCGCAATGGCTACTGCGCGTCATCGTGCCAGCCATGTGCTGGAGATTGCCCGCGATCGTCACGTTGAGCAGGCGCTGAACGAGACGCCGGAGAAACTCAACCGCGACCGTCGTCTGGTACTGCTGAGCGATCCGGTAACAATGGCGCGCCTGCACTACCGCGTCTGGTCTGCGCCGGAGAGATACTCGTCGTGGGTGAGCCACTATAATGAGCTGAAACTGAATCCGCTGGCACTGAAGGCGAAGTAACGCTTCTTTGCCCGGCGGCGCGACGCTTGCACGGGCCTACACATAAACGTAGGGCGGGTAAGCGAAGCGTCACCCACTAAATAAAATACCGGCTTAATCGCCGGTATTTTTTATGAGGTAAGGCATGAAAATAATCGCAGTGGTGGTCATGGCGATGCTGCTCAGCGGCTGCGGCAGCATCATCAGCCGTACCATTCCCGGGCAGGGCCACGGGAATCAGTACTACCCCGGCGTCCAGTGGGATGTTCGCGACTCAGCGTGGCGTTACCTTACGGTGCTCGATCTGCCGTTCTCGCTGATCTTCGACACGCTGCTGCTGCCCATTGACGCCAGCCACGGCCCATACGAATAAGCGTTAATTAACGCTCGTCCCACTCATCCGCTGCGGCCTGGCCCTCTTCGGTATCCAGCGGCGGTTCGAGCTGAAACTCACCTTCATCCCATTCGTGCAGCGTATTCTCTTCAAGCCACTCCTGACGCAGTTCGATTTCATCGTAGTCGCCGTCAAAGACAGCCTGTGCACCTTCACCACTCAACACCGGCAAACATTCTCCGTCCTGGCCATCATCGGCAAAGAACTCGGCCTGCCACATAATATCGCCATCCTGCAGCACATATTTTTGAATGTTGAGCTGTTGCACGTCAGCATCTTCTTCCTCAAGGCCGGGTTTATCGGCGAGGAACTCTTCGCGAGCGGCATCAATAGCTTCTTCCAGCGTGGCGTACATGGTCATCGGTGTCTCCCTGTTTTTCGATAAGGTATTCAGGGAAAGAATAGCTGAATATGAGATTTTGCAAGTATGAATGCGTAAATAAGCCGTCACGCTTCTGACTTATTCGCGGGTGTGCGTAACGCCCGTGACAGGCTGAACCACGAGTACACGGCGTTAAACAGCACGACGCATGCCGTCACGATAAAGACGGTACGGAATCCGAAAGTGGCAGAGACCCCCGCGCCGACAAGCGGCCCGGTGACGTTGCCGATATCGCGAAATGACTGGTTATAGCTGAATATCCGCCCGGAAATTTGGTTGGTGGAGTTATAGACCAGCAGGGTTTGTACCGCAGGAAGCAATGCGCCATCCGCCGCGCCCAGTAAAAAGCGCAGTACGCCCAGCTGCCACGGGGACTGTACCATCGACATCGGGATCAGTAGCAGGACAGAAATCACCAGGGCGCAGATCAGGATCTTCTCCGGCCCAACCCGATCGCCCAGCTTGCCAAGCCGCGGCGCGCTCAGAAGCGCTGCCACACCAGGTACCGAGGCGATAAGCCCGCTGATAAACGCGATATTACTGACATTACCGGCAAGTTCACGTACGTAGAGCGTGAGGATGGGGGCGATCGACCCGGTTGCCACCTGGATAATCATGGTGGTGACGAACAGACTTAATACCAGCCTGGGGTTTTTTAACGACCCCAGCACATCCCGGGCGTGGAGCATCTCTTTTTTGGGCACGGGGGTGAAGTTTTCGCGAATACAGGCAAGCGTAACGATAAAGCAGAGGAACAGGACGCTGGCGGTAATAAAGAATACCGGACGCAGGCCGTAGGTGTCCGCCAGCAGGCCGCCCGCAAGCGGCCCCAGCAGTGCGCCGCTCACGCCGCCGGTCGACAGCGTACCTAACGCCCAGCCGCTTTTATGGCGGGGGATCTGTGTGGCAATCAACGCATTGGCATTCGGGACAAAGCCGCCCAGCAGGCCAAGCAAGGCGCGCAATATCAGGAACTGCCAGACGTTCTGCGCCACCCCCATCAGCAGCATAATGATCGCCATCCCAAGCGCGGAGCGCAGCAGCATGATCTTTCGCCCCTTACGGTCGGCAAGACCGCCCCAGAACGGCGACGCAATGGCGGAAAACAGAAAGGTAATACTGAATACCAGCCCGGACCACATATTGAGCTCGCTGTGGCCCGTCACCCCCAGCTGTTCAACGTAAAGGGGGAGGAAGGGCATCACGAGGCTAAAGGCCGCACCGGTAAGAAAACAGCCAAACCAGGCAACCGCGAGGTTACGTTTCCAGTTTATGGGGGCATCTGAGGGTGACATAACGTTCCGCATGATGAGGTGCAGCGCACCGTGAGCAGTAGGGTAATAAGCCTGCTAATTATGCGCCTGGGTTAGGGTTGTCGCAATGTCGGGGAGCGTTTAAAGCTAAAACAGGTGCGGCCAGAGGCTGGCCGCATCAGCATTAATAGCGAGAAGGTACGCCTTCGGGGCGCGTTTTAAAGCGGCGATGCAGCCACATGTACTGCTCCGGGGCGAGCATGATGCACTTCTCGACCACGCCGTTCATCCAGCGAGCGGTGGTTTCCGCGTCGTCCAGTGGGGGAGCCATTTCTGGCTCCAGCATAATCAACTGATAGCCTGAACCGTCCGGCTTGCGGCGGGGCACAAACGGAACAATTGCCGCTTTCGACATTCGCGCCAGCATCCAGGTACCACTGGTGGTTGCAGCCTGCTCAACGGCGAAAAAGGGTACGAACACGCTGGCTTGACGACCGTAGTCGTGATCGGGGGCATACCAGATCACTTCGCCTGCTTTTAAGGCGCGGATCATGCCCTTGAGATCTTTTCGGTCAATCATGCTTTTATTGGAACGCATGCGGCCCCAGGTCTGCAGTAGATCAATCACCGGGTTATCATTCGGACGGTATACGCCAATGCCCGGGGCCTGCATGCCAAACATCCGCGCGCCAATCTCGAGCGTCAGGAAATGGATGCCGATCAGCAGCACGCCGGTCTGATTAGCCTGAAGGGTATGAACCGGCTCCATGCCGGTGCCGGCCACTTCCGTCCAGCGCGCCATGCGTTTATCGGACCAGAACCACGCCATGCCCGTCTCCATCAGGCCCATGCCGACGGATTCGAAATTCTTCACGACCATCTCATGACGTTCGGCTTCGCTCATCTGCGGGAAACACAGTTCCAGGTTGCGCCAGGCGATCCGCGCGCGGCGTTTCATCAGATGCCGGGCGAGATGCCCCAGCCCTTTCCCCAAACGGAAAATGACAGGATAAGGAAGTTGTACGATAAGCCACAACAAGCCAATGCCTAGCCAGGTTAACCAATAACGGGGGTGTAGGAGGGCGGCAGTAAATTTGGGTAACTGGGTCATGTCTGTCCTGTGTTCTAACGTCCTGAGTGGCCATTGTCTCATTTTTTGAGGCATAGCCAAAATATCTGTCATCGAAACGCGCACGAATGCAGCAAATGTTAAGCCTGATTAATCAGACAGGGAGAAATGTAGCGTAAATTGTATGGATGTAAATTGTTATTGTTTGCTATATCATGCCGACCGAATTTTATTTCTCTAACGATTGCAGGACTTGTACACCATGCCAGTGTTACACAACCGCGTGTCGAATGAGATGTTGAAAGCGCGTATGTTGGCCGAGACCGAACCGCGTACCACCATCTCATTCTATAAATACTTCACCATCGTCGATCCGCAAGCGACCCGTGACGCCCTTTACCAGGCCTTCACGGCGCTGAACGTTTTCGGCCGCGTCTACCTGGCGCGTGAAGGGATCAATGCCCAGATTAGCGTGCCGGAAAGCAACGTGAGCGTCTTTCGCGAGCTGCTTTACGGCTTTGATCCAGCGCTCAACGGGCTGCGCCTGAACATTGCCCTCGACGATGACGGTAAATCCTTCTGGGTACTGCGCATGAAGGTGCGCGAACGCATCGTGGCTGACGGGATCGACGATCCGAGCTTCAACGCCAGCGATGTGGGCGACTATCTCAAAGCGGCTGAAGTGAATGCGATGCTGGACGACCCGGATGCGGTGTTCATCGATATGCGTAACCACTACGAATACGAAGTGGGGCATTTTGAGAACGCGATGGAGATCCCGGCCGACACGTTCCGCGAGCAGCTGCCGAAAGCCGTTGAGATGATGCAGGAACATAAAGATAAAAAAATCGTGATGTACTGCACCGGCGGGATCCGCTGTGAAAAAGCCAGCGCGTGGATGAAACACAACGGTTTTAATAAGGTCTGGCACATTGAGGGCGGCATCATCGAGTATGCCCGCCGCGCCCGCGAGCAGGGGCTGCCGGTACGCTTTATCGGAAAAAACTTCGTGTTTGATGAGCGCATGGGCGAGCGTATCTCCGAGGATGTCATCGCGCAATGTCATCAGTGCGGTGCGCCGTGCGATACCCACACCAACTGCAAAAACGATGGCTGCCATCTGCTGTTTATTCAGTGTCCGGCCTGTGCCGAGAAGTTTAACGGCTGTTGCAGCGAGGTGTGCAGTGAAGAGAGCGTGCTACCTGAAGAGGAACAGCGTCGGCTGCGCGCGGGTCGTGAAAATGGCAATAAGATTTTTAACAAATCCCGCGGTCGTTTAAATACCAAACTGGGCATTCCTGACCCCGAATAACCGTCACGCCCGGCATAGCGAGAGCCTGCCGGGCGTCATTATTACGACTTCTGCTGAACGCCTTCCACAGAAATAATCAGGTCCACGTCCTGAGACGCCGGGCCTAAATCCGTCGTGATATTAAAATCTTTCAAACGAATTTTACCGGTTGCTTCAAAACCAGCGCGTTTACCACCCCAGGGATCGTCACCCTGGCCGATTAATTTCGCATCAAGGGTGACCGGTTTGGTCACGCCATTGAGAGTAAGGTTGCCGGTAATATCCAGCTTGTCGCCATCCTTTTTCACTTCAGTCGACGCGAATGTTGCCTGCGGGAATTTCGAGACGTTCAAAAACTCCGCGCTGCGCAGATGTTTATCACGTTCCGCGTGGTTGGTATCGACGCTGTTGGTATTAATGGTCACGTTCACTTTATCAGAGGCCGGGTTTTTCTCGTCAAAGGTAAAGGTACCGTCGAAATCATTAAAGCTGCCGTACAGCCAGCTATAACCCAGGTGCTGAATGCGGAAATTGACGAAGGCGTGCTGGCCTTCTTTATCAATTTTGTAATCAGCGGCCACGGCGGAACCCGTGGTGAATAACAGGGAACCTAATGCGATACCCAGCAGGCGTTTTTTCATTTTATGCTCCAGAGTCAACTGACGATCGGCCAAGCATGCGCTTAAGCGTGTCGTCTTTATCGATGAAATGGTGTTTAAGGGCAGCAAGCCCATGCAGGACGGACAGAATAACCACGCTCCACGCCAGCCATAGATGAATAATGCCCGCGATATCTGCCTGTGAACCCGCATCGGCCAGGGTAGCCGGAACGTCAAACAGGCCAAACACGCTGATGGGTTTGCCATCTGCTGTGGAAATTAAATAGCCGCTAATCAAAATGGCCAGCAGCAGCGCGTAGAGCGTAATGTGCGCGGCGGTTGCGCTCAGTCGTGTGAATTTGCTGTGGCTGTCGGGTGCCGGTGGTGGCGGGGAGATATGTCGCCAGATAATCCGTACCACCAATCCCATCATCAGCAGTACGCCAATGCTTTTATGCAATTCAGGCGCCTGGTGATACCAGCCGTCATAATAGCTTAACGTGACCATCCAGAGACCCAGCCCGAACATGGCATACACCGCCAGAGCGAATATCCAGTGTAAAAGCATGGATATCATTCCGTAGCGATGGGGAGAGTTACGCAATTGCATGAAAATTACCATTCTGAATAATTTGAACAATAAAAATGAACGGCTGGAAAAGATTATGCAACTTAAAAAATGAGATAATGATATTTATTTAATTTATTTCAGGTAATTTGAATGTCTTCTTTGAATGTATTTCAGTAGCTTCGTTCAATATTTTATGGAGAATATTGGAGGGAGATGGATTAACTCAATTAACCTAAAGTAATGTCAATATTTGTAAGCCCGCGCATTCAGTAAAACATCACATAAATAAAATCGATCAGCGCCAGCAGCGACCACAGCAGGATATAGAGCATGAAATGCTCACGGATATTATTAATAAGATAGCTAACGATCCTGCGCATCATTCCCCGCGAGTAAGCAAAGTCACAGGCCCCGGACATCCGGAGCCTGCGGGATATTATCGGTCAAAACGGGCGAGCGAGAAGGGAGTGAGATCAAACTGCGGCGTAATACCCTGGGCAAACTGGGCAGCAATTTCACCGAGAACAGAGGCAAACTTAAAGCCATGCCCGCTCAGGCCGGTGATGAGCAAGGTATTGTCATGGCCCGGCAGGCGATCGATGATGAAATCTTCATCCGGCGTGTTGTCGTAAGTGCAGGCTGCGCCGTAAAGCAAGCCACCGACACCCGGCAGAATATTGCGCAGGAACATAAAGGCTTCTGAACCATCCTGCGGGTAAGCGCCAAAAGGTTTGCGCTCATCCGGTGAGGCGATGGTCTGCCCGCCGTTATGCTTGCCGATTTTCAGCGCGTCCTTTTCAGAAGGGAAGCCGTAGAACTGGTCGCCGTTAGGCAATTCGCCGGTAAACGCCGGGAATTTATTCTGGCTGCTGTAGCGGCCGTCGGACTGGAACCATGAGAAGACTTTACGCACCGGCTGAATGGGCAGGTCCGGCAGCAGTTTGGTCACCCACGTCCCTGCGCTGACAAGCAGGCGCGCGCCGTCGTAGTCGCCTTCAGGCGTCGTCACGGTCACGCCATCAGCATGATGGGTAATACCGGTTACCGGGCAGTTAAACAGTTGCCCACAGCCTGCTTTTGCGGCCAGGTCGATCCAGGTCTTGATGGCGGTTTCACAATGCAGGACGCCGGAGTGCGCTTCATAAAGCCCGATATAGTCCTCCGGCACGGTGATTTCCGGCCAGCGGCTCATCACGCCCTGCGCATCCAGACGCTCAACCTCAAGGTGAAAAGCTTTCGCGCTCTGTTCCACCGAGGCGAGAAACGCAGAGTGGGCCGGGCCCAGGTTCACGACGCCGGTGCGCTCAAAAATGCGCTCTTCCGTCTGCTTCGCCAGTTCGTCCCACAGCGTCTGGGCACGCAGAACCAGCGGCACATAGCGCTCGCCTTCGCCGTAGGCATGGCGGATAAGGCGGGTATCGCCATGATGGCTACCTTCTGAATGCGGGGGAAGGTGGGCATCAATCATCAGCACCTTCAGGCCTGCCTGCGTGGCGTAATAACCTGCGGCCGATCCAACGGAGCCGCTACCAATAATGATCAGGTCGTATTTCATGGTCATCCCGTTAACTAACGCTTTGTTAGCAGAGTAATTAACATCGGCAGGTTATACAAGGGAGAAATAAATAAGGCACCCCGAGGGTGCCTGTTGAGTGAAAAGTGGGCATAAAATTAATGTCGTTTATACTCATTTTCCTGGTAGTCGCCAGATTCTATTTTGGCAATACCTGCCTCTAAAATAGAAATAAACTGACGGGCGACGTCTGTTGTAAGCCACAGCGTCTGTCCAACTTCCGCTTCTTCACGGTTGAGTTGACTTGGGGTCTGGTAGTGCAAACGCAGCATCAGCGCGTCGTAGCTGTCTACGGTGCTGATATCCCAGCCGACAAGCGGATGGGTCTGGATGACTTCACTATTCTTTTCCATTATAACCCCCTAAATGCGTGTTAGAAGACAACGGCTTTGAGGTTCAATGCATGTTTTTCTGAAAGCATCTTCAGTATATCAATAGATAAGGGTTCTTATGGGAAAAATAAATAGGTAGCAACACATTTTTCTGCATTTTAGGATTGTTCGAGCAATAAAACGCCATCTTGTTCACGATTTTTTAAGAAGATGCTGAATTAATCTGAACTAAAAATAAATGGGATGAAAAAAAGCCGGGGCGACCCGGCAAAAAACACAATGAGGGAGCAAGTGTTAATCGGTGATAAACCAGTCGTCAGCGCTTTCCCAGGTTTCCTGTAAAATTTCAGTGATACGCTCTTTATCTTCTTTAGCACCACCGATAACCGACAGGTTGTTCGCGGTCGCATAACGCACCGTTACGGGATTATCGTGATCGGGAAAATTTTCGTGAATACGACGGGATAGCTCGCCTGCCAGTGCATCAAGCGCGCCGGCAGGCAGAACGGTGGTTTTGGCAATGGTGACTTCAATACGCATAAATGCCCCCTGTGTAATATACTGTGCATTTATACAGGTATATTAGTGTTTTGACAACACGGGGGCGGGGTTTTTTAGCGTTTGACGGTCCACTGTACGGTTTCACCGGCGAGGAAGGGGATCAGCGTGTCATCCGTAAGCGCGATCGCCTCTTCAACCTGGCTCGCTTTGCGATCCAGCTCAATGAAGGTCTCATTGACCGGCAGGCCGTAGAAACGGGGGCCGTTCAGGGAGCAGAACGCCTCGAAATGCTCAAGGGCATTCATCTCTTCAAATACGGTGGCATAGCTCGCCAGGGCGGTAGGGGCGTTAAAACAGCCTGCGCAGCCGCAGCTTGCCTCTTTACGGTGGCGGGCATGCGGCGCGGAGTCGGTGCCGAGGAATGCGCGGGAGAACCCGCTGGCAACCAGCTCACGCAGCGCCTGCTGGTGGATGTTGCGCTTGAGGATCGGCAGGCAATAGAGGTGAGGGCGCACGCCACCGACCAGCATGTGGTTGCGGTTGAACATCAGATGCTGAGGCGTGATGGTAGCGGCAATCAGCTCATTGCCGTCGCGGACATACTCTGCCGCATCTTTGGTGGTGATATGCTCAAACACCACTTTCAGCGCGGGCAGGCGCTGGCGAAGCGGCTCCATCACCGTCTCGATGAACCGGGCCTCGCGGTCGAAAATATCGATATCCGCATGGGTCACTTCACCGTGCACCAGCAGCGGCATGCCCAGCTTCTGCATGCGTTCCAGCACCGGCATGATGGCATCAATGCTGGTCACGCCGTGGCTGGAGTTGGTGGTGGCATTCGCCGGGTAAAGTTTAGCGGCCGTGAACACCCCTTCGTTAAACCCGCGCTCCACTTCGTTCGGATCGAGAGAATCCGTGAGATAGCAGGTCATCAATGGCGTGAAATCATGTCCTGCCGGGACCGCATCCAGAATGCGCTGGCGATAGGCGATGGCTGCATCGACGGTGGTGACGGGCGGAACCAGGTTTGGCATGACAATCGCGCGGCCATAAATTTCGCTGGTATAGGGCACGACGGTTTTGAGCATATCGCCATCACGCAGATGGATATGCCAGTCGTCAGGGCGGCGGATTTTAAGAACCTGGGATTGTGCAGTCATGGAAGCTCCGGCTTGAAAAGGATCAGTCATAAGAGGGCTGTTTTTGCCGGACACAAATCATAAGCGGAAACGTTTTCGTTTGCACACTTTTCCGTAAAAAAAAGGGCGCCTGAGCGCCCTGATGTTAATCGGTGAAAGGAATAATAATTTCGCCGGGTTTTACCTCAATGCCCTTGGCATACTTTTTAGCAAGCGACTCGCCCTTGCTCTTGTCTTCGCTGAGAACGTAGGCCGGCTGCTGGTTGAAGTAGTTGCGCAGCGACTGATTCAGGTAAGGCATGAGCGTCTGCAGTACCGGCTTCATCTTTTCCGGTGAGACAACCGCATCGACCACTTCCATCTCCTGAAGGAAAATGGCCCCTTTCTCTTTATTAAAGACCGGCAGCGCCTTCAGTTTGAGTTTGATATTGGCTTTCTGATTACCAAAGAGGGAGGTCATGTCCAGACTGGCGTCACCGGTAAGCGTGACTTTATTCGGCTCTTCACGTCCGATCTGGCTGACGAGATTGCTGAGGACGATGTGTGCGTCGGCAAGGCCCGGCACGCCAATGTCTTTGGAAAAGTTGTTATGTTTTTCCAGCGCCTGATTGATTTCCTGCTCACTGACGGTGTATTGGGTAAGCTGATTGCAGCCTACCAGCAAACCACTGACGATCAACGCAGCGGCAATAACAATTTTCTTCATAGTGTTCCTCAACGAAAAATCGGCGCTTCTGTCCTGTGGCGTCAGTATGTCAGTGTAAAATGGCAGAAACCAGCAGAAAAAACTGATAAGCGCGGCGGGAGGGGCCTCCCGCCGACGTGAGGTATTACGCGCCAGGCTCGAGCATGCCGCGCGCGCTGCGCTTCTGGCTGAACTGCCACCACAGGGCAATGAAGGTGATAAACCCCACCACGCCGAGCATGACCCAGGGCAGTTCCGGCTGGCTCATCGCTTTGCCCGCATCGAACAGCCAGCCACCGCCCGCATAGCCCAGCGCGCCACCCAGCGCCAGGCCCAGACGGCTGAACCCCATATAGCTGCCGCGCGCCCGTGCATCCGCCAGCGAGGCGCTAAGGGTTTCACGGGCCGGTTCGGCGATAACAGAGCCGATGTAGAACGTGCAGATAAGCGTAAACAGCTGCTGAAGCGAGCTCACTAAACCGATGGGCATCATGCTCAGCGTCATGATCAGCAGACCCGCCATCAGGCGGTGCTCAAGACGAAAGCGCCGTTCACTCCAGCGGGCAATCGGATAGAGCAGCGTGAGCGACAGGCAGGCTTCAATGGCGTACATCCATTTGACCGCGGTCGGCGTACCGGCGATGTCATTCACCATGATCGGTAGCATCAGCATCACCTGAACCGCCAGCATGTAGTAGCCGGTCAGGGTTAATACATAGGTCACAAAACGTTTATCGTTCAGCACGCGCCCAAGCCCTTCGCGCACCGGCGCTTTCACCGTCGACAGTTTCCACGCGGGCAGATACAGCCCGTTAAACAGCGCACACAGGATAAAGAGCACGGCACCGGTCGCGCAGACCAGACGGAAGTCATACTGCAACAACCAGCTTCCCAGCAGCGCACCCACAACCGCGCCGGCGCTGTCCTGCATCATCAGAATGGAGAAGAAACGCCCCCGGTGCTGCGGACGAATTAACTTCACCACCAGCGCGGTACGCGGCGGGTCGAACAACGTGCCGCCAATGCCGGAGAGGAAGCATGAGAACCACAGCACCCACGGCTCATGGGCGATGGCCATCGTGGCAAAGCCTGCCGCACGTAGCAGCATGCCGGTGACGATCATCGGTTTTGCGCCAAAGCGGTCGGCGATTGCGCCGCCAAACACGCCTAACCCTTGCTGAACAAGCTGGCGTAATCCCAGCGCAATACCGACCATTAATGCCGCCCAGCCCATTTGATCGACAAAACGGATCGATATCAGGGGAAACACGACAAAAAAGCCGAGCACGACCAGCATGTTATCGACGAGCAGGAAATATTTACCCAGGCTCCTGGCCTGTGATACGCGGGACATTTTCCCTCCAGGGAAAATAAGAAGGTGAGCACGCTAACATTCTGCGGTGTCGCCGCGCGTTTTCCCACCCCCGGGCGTGACAATATTTTTTTATCAAAAAGGTGCTTTGATAGAGAGTTCTCATCGAAAGTTGTGAAAAGAGGTGAAAATGGTATGTCACTGTTTTCACAGACGGCACTGCCGCAGGTATAGTAAAGCTAACAGGTAGAGCAGAAGCGACGGGAAGGAGTGGTATCGATGTTTGGCTATCGCAGTAATGTGCCAAAAGTGCGTCTGACAACGGACAGGCTGGTTGTTCGTCTGGTGCACGAGCGTGATGCCTGGCGTCTGGCGGATTATTACGCCGAGAATCGCCAGTTTTTAAAACCCTGGGAACCCGTTCGGGATGAAAGCCATTGCTACCCTTCCGGCTGGCAGGCGCGGCTCAGTATGATCGCGGAATTTCACAAGCAGGGGAGCGCATTTTATTTCGCGCTGCTGGATCCTGATGAAAAAGAGATTATCGGCATCGCCAACTTCTCTAACGTGGTGCGCGGGTCGTTTCACGCCTGCTATCTCGGCTACTCCATCGGCCAGAAATGGCAGGGGCAGGGTCTGATGTACGAAGCGTTAACGGCGGCAATCCGGTATATGCAGCGCACGCAGCATATCCATCGCATTATGGCGAACTACATGCCCCACAATCAGCGCAGCGGTAGCCTGCTGGCGCGGTTAGGGTTTGAAAAAGAAGGGTACGCCAAAGACTATTTGTTGATCGACGGTGAGTGGCAGGATCACGTCCTGACGGCGCTCACGGCTCAGGACTGGACGGCGGGTCGTTAAGGAGAAAAGATGAAATATCAGTTGAACGGTGCCGAAGCGCGCGTCATTGGATGCTTGCTGGAAAAACAGGTTACCACCCCGGAACAGTATCCGCTGTCGGTCAATGCCGTGACCATGGCCTGCAATCAGAAGACCAACCGTGAACCGGTGATGAATCTCGGGGAACATGAGGTGCAGGATTGCCTGGATGCGCTGGTCAAGCGCCACTACCTGCGAACGGTGAGTGGTTTCGGCAACCGCGTGACCAAATATGAGCAGCGCTTTTGCAACTCAGAATTTGGCGATTTGAAACTGAGCGCGGCAGAAGTGGCGGTGATTACCACGCTGTTGCTGCGCGGGGCGCAAACGCCTGGGGAACTGCGCACGCGCGCAGCGCGGATGCATGAGTTCCGCGATATGCAAGAGGTTGAGCAGACGCTCGAAGGGCTGGCCTCACGTGAAGACGGGCCATATGTGGTACGCCTGCCGCGTGAGCCGGGCAAGCGTGAAAGCCGCTATATGCACCTGTTTAGCGGAGAGGTGGATACGTCAACGGCAGCGGCAGAGCCTGACCTGGCAGCGGCGGATAACGGCCTGGCGGCGCGAGTGGCGGTGCTGGAAGACGAGGTCGCCGGGTTGAAACAGCGTCTGGATGCACTGCTGGCACATTTGGGGGATTAACGGTGGCAAAATTACGTGTAGGGGTAGTGGGGCTTGGCGGTATAGCCCAGAAGGCCTGGCTGCCGGTACTGAGCGTGGCGGCGGACTGGACGCTGCAGGGAGCGTGGTCGCCCACGCGTGAGAAAGCCGAGCGTATCTGCGAAACCTGGCGAATGCCCTGTGCGAGCTCTCTGCAGGATCTGGCTCGCGAGTGCGATGCGGTGTTTGTGCATACCTCGACAGCAAGCCACTATCAGGTGGTCAGCGAGCTGCTCAACGCCGGCGTTCACGTCTGTGTCGATAAACCGCTGGCCGAAAACCTACAGGATGCCGAACGCCTGATTGAACTGGCGGCACGCAAAAACCTGACGCTGATGGTCGGTTTCAATCGCCGGTTCGCGCCGCTCTATCAGCAACTGAAAGCGCAGCCCGGCACGCTGGCGTCATTACGTATGGACAAGCACCGAACCGACAGCGTCGGGCCTCAGGATCTGCGTTTTACCCTGCTGGACGATTATCTTCATGTGGTGGACACCGCGCTGTGGCTGACAAACGGTAACGCGCAGCTGAAAAGCGGGACCCTGCTGACGAACGACCAGGGGCATATGCTTTATGCCGAGCATCATTTCGCCGCGGAGCATCTGCAGGTGACGACCAGCATGCATCGCCGCGCCGGCAGTCAGCGCGAATCCATTCAGGCCGTGGCCGATGGGGCGCTGTATGACATTACCGACATGCGCGAATGGCGCGAAGAGAAGGGCAGCGGCGTGGTGACGCTGCCTGTTCCCGGCTGGCAAAGTACGCTGGAGCAGCGCGGGTTTGCCGGTTGCGCGCGCCACTTCATTACCTGCGTGCAAAATCAGACGGTTCCGGAAACGTCGGGCGAGCAGGCCATCATGGCGCAGCGTATCGTGGAAAAGCTCTGGCGTGACGCCATGAGTGAATAATTGTCTGTAACATCTGCCGATAGTAATTCCCTTAAATCCGGGTAGACTACTCGCTTCATCAACGCCTGCACTGCAGGCGTTTTGCCGTATGGTTGTGGAAATTCACGTTAATGAACTTATTAAAATCGCTGGCGGCAGTCAGCTCGATGACCATGTTTTCTCGCGTGCTGGGCTTTGCACGCGATGCCATTGTGGCACGGGTTTTTGGCGCAGGGATGGCAACTGACGCCTTTTTCGTCGCATTCAAGTTACCGAACCTGCTGCGCCGTATTTTTGCAGAAGGGGCTTTCTCGCAGGCGTTCGTGCCAATCCTTGCGGAATACAAAAGCAAGCAGGGCGAAGATGCCACGCGCGTCTTCGTGGCCTACGTCTCGGGCCTGTTAACGCTGGCGCTCGCCGTGGTTACGGTTGTTGGGATGCTGGCGGCACCGTGGGTGATCATGGTAACTGCCCCCGGTTTTGCCGATACGGCCGATAAATTTGCCCTGACCAGCCAACTGCTGCGCATTACCTTTCCTTATATCCTGCTGATCTCGCTCGCCTCGCTGGTGGGGGCCATCCTTAACACCTGGAACCGGTTTTCCGTTCCGGCGTTTGCGCCGACGTTCCTTAACGTCAGCATGATCGGGTTTGCTCTGTTCGCGGCGCCGCACTTCAACCCGCCGGTGCTGGCGCTGGCCTGGGCCGTGACCGTAGGCGGCGTGCTTCAGCTTGCCTACCAGCTTCCGCATCTCAAAAAGATTGGCATGCTGGTCCTGCCGCGCGTCAGTTTCAAGGATGCCGGAGCGATGCGGGTGATCAAGCAGATGGGGCCGGCGATTCTCGGCGTTTCCGTCAGCCAGATCTCCCTTATCATCAACACCATTTTCGCCTCTTTCCTGGTCTCCGGCTCGGTTTCGTGGATGTACTACGCAGACCGTCTGATGGAGTTCCCGTCTGGAGTCCTGGGCGTGGCGCTGGGGACCATCCTGCTGCCGTCGCTGTCGAAAAGTTTTGCCAGCGGCAACCATGATGAATATTGCCGTTTAATGGACTGGGGCCTGCGTCTTTGCTTCCTGCTGGCGCTGCCAAGCGCGGTGGCGCTCGGCATTCTGGCGAAACCGCTCACCGTGTCGCTGTTCCAGTACGGCAAGTTTACCGCGTTTGACGCCGCCATGACCCAGCGGGCGCTGGTGGCCTACTCGGTCGGCCTGATGGGGCTGATTGTGGTGAAAGTTCTGGCGCCGGGGTTCTATTCACGTCAGGACATCAAAACGCCGGTGAAAATTGCCATCGTGACGCTGATTATGACCCAGCTGATGAACCTGGCCTTCATTGGCCCGCTGAAGCATGCCGGGCTGTCGCTATCGATTGGTCTGGCGGCCTGTCTGAACGCCGGCCTGCTCTACTGGCAGCTGCGTAAGCAGGATATCTTTACCCCGCAGCCCGGCTGGATGCGCTTCCTGATCCGTCTGGTCATTGCGGTACTGGTGATGGCGGCGGCGCTGATCGGCATGCTGTATGTGATGCCTGAGTGGTCGCAGGGGACCATGCCATTGCGTCTCATGCGCTTGATGGCCGTCGTGGCAGTCGGCGTAGTGGCTTACTTCGCCACGCTTGCGGTGCTGGGATTCAAAGTCAAAGAGTTCGCCCGCCGCACGGTATAAACGCAAAAAGGGGAGTTCACCGAAAGGTGCTCCCCATTTGATGATGTGGCGCTAACGCGTCAAATCGAAATCTTTTTCCCGCCCGTTACGCGCGCGCTGGATGCCTGACCATCTGCACCATACAGACCTGTCTCTTTATGCGGTTTTAAAACCTCAAGCGCCTGCTGATTACGAATAATCTGCCCTTCCAGCAGCCAGCCATTGTGCTGGTTGAGATCGCGAAGGTGCTGGGTTTTTTCAGTAATGGTCTGCCAGCGCTCAAGGATCTCATCGTTGGCGCTGCGCTGAGGATCTTGCTCTGCACGACGTTGCTGCTCGAGATAGTCCAGCGTCGCCAGCAGCGAACTTTTATCTTCGGTAATGCGTTGTAACGCACTGCCGTTGACCTGTCCGGAAGACAGGTGCTGCTGTTCTGCGTCCATAACCGTTTTCAGGTCATTCAGGACAACCGTCATTTGATCCAGTATTTCTGACAGTCGACTCATACGGTTAGTTACTCTGCAGGAAACTCTGTGCATCCTGAATCAGCGCATCAGCAATTTTGCTGGTGTCCATTTTCAGTTCGCCGTTACGGATCGCCGTTTTCAACGCTTCAACACGTTCCATGTTGATGTCGTTGCTGCCGGGCTGCATCAGTTTGGCCTGAGCGTCGCTGAGGGTCACGCTGGTGCTGTGGGCCGTGGACGGTTTTTCCAGACGCGCTTTCTGTGGCGTAGCGTCATTCGTTTCGCGAGGCTGTACAGTGCTAACCGGCTTCAGGGCTGATGTACGATCAATGCTCATAGTGGTGTCCTCATCGAGGGTTCGCGGCGTTTGCGCCTGACATCATCATTTGTTGATTATTTATCGGCAGTCGCCGCGAAATCTTTAAAAGATTATAGGTTAATCAGAATATTCCCATCAGAACCGACGGTTCCACTGACCACCTGGCCCGAGGACATTCTTACCCGGGCATTTTGCGCCACGGCCGCATTGTTCAATGCCTTCCCTTCACTGTTGATGCTAAAGCCGTCACCGTTAGCCACAACCATCACCTGCTGACCCGCCTTCACCCGCCACGCCTGACGGATCATCGAGAGCTGGATTGGCTGGCCTGGGGCAACGTCCCGCAGGCTTACGGCGTCCTGCGCCTGGTTAATATCCAGCATCGTTCGCGGAGGCAACTGGTCAAGACGGCCGCGTTTTAACGTCACGCTGCTGGCCTGCAGCTGGCTTCCCCGAACAATCGGCTGAGCGGCGACAACATAATTCCCCGTCGCCTGAACCGCAACCTGCAAATAGCGTTTTTCATTCGGACAGCGGGCCTGCACGTTCACATTGCCCCACAGCTTTGCGCTGCCGGTCACGCTGAAAGAGGGGGTTTCGCAGGACGGCAGAAGGTTGGGCGGCATGCGTACGCTGACGGTCACTTCATCGCTAAAACCGGCCAGCTGCTGGGCAAAATAAGCGTTGAGCTGTGCCTGCAAATCTTCTGCCTGCGCCAGTGGGCTTAAAAACAGTAAGGTTGCCGCCAGGCCTTTCGTTAACGTCCGCATCGCAAGTTCCACCGTGTCCAGAGTTTGAAGGATTTTACCCGCAGTGGATTTCCATCAACGCAATAAATAGCGACGCATTTTGCGCTTATTCCTTCGATAGGGGTGACGGGTTGAGATTTAAGCTGTGAACTGAAATTTTCCCATCAGCGGAGGAGACATGCTCGATAAACTCGATGCCGCGCTACGTTTTCAGCAGGAAGCGCTCAATTTACGCGCCCAGCGGCAGGAAATCTTAGCCGCCAATATTGCCAACGCCGATACCCCAGGGTACCAGGCGCGCGATATTGATTTTTCCAGTGAGCTTAAAAAAGTGATGGAGCGTGGACGTGCCGAAGGAACGGGTGTGGCACTTGCCATGACATCCTCACGCCACATTCCCGCTCAGGCAATGACCGCACCGACAGCCGATTTACTTTACCGCATTCCCGATCAGCCCTCGCTTGACGGTAACACCGTCGACATGGACCGGGAGCGCACACAGTTTGCCGACAACAGCCTGAAGTACCAGATGGGCCTGACCGTTCTCGGCGGGCAGATCAAAGGCATGATGAACGTCCTGCAGGGGGGCAACTGATAAATGGCCTTGCTGAACATTTTTGATATCGCCGGATCGGCGCTAACGGCGCAGTCCAAACGCCTTAACGTCGCGGCCAGTAACCTGGCGAACGCCGACAGCGTGGCCGGTCCTGACGGACAGCCTTATCGTGCGAAACAGGTGGTCTTTCAGGTGGATGCTGCACCGGGCGCGGCGACGGGCGGCGTGAAAGTTTCTGATGTGGTGGAGAGCCAGGTACCGGACAAGCTGGTGTATGAGCCGGGTAATCCGCTCGCGGACGCCAACGGGTACGTGAAAATGCCGAACGTGGACGTCGTGGGTGAAATGGTGAACTCCATGTCCGCCTCGCGCAGCTATCAGGCAAACGTCGAAGTGCTTAATACCGTGAAGAGCATGATGCTCAAAACACTCACTCTCGGCCAGTAAAGGAGACACGAATGTCCATTGCCGTAAATGTGAATGACCCGACAAACTCGGGTGTCGGCGGCACCAGCAGTGCCACGGGCTCCAGCTCCCTGACGGGAAGCAACGCCAGCGATCTGCAAAGCAGCTTTCTGACGCTGCTGGTGGCCCAGCTGAAAAACCAGGACCCGACCAACCCAATGCAGAACAACGAACTGACCACGCAGCTTGCGCAGATCAGCACCGTTAGCGGCATTGAAAAGCTCAACACCACGCTTGGCTCGGTCTCCGGGCAAATCGACAGCAGCCAGTCGCTGCAGGCGGCGAACCTGATTGGCCACGGGGTGATGATCCCGGGCACGACGATCCTCGCGGGCAGCTCCACAACCGATGGCAACACCACCACGTCCACCACGCCGTTTGGGGTTGAACTCCAGCAGCCGGCGGACAAAGTGACGGCGACCATCACCGATGCCAACGGCGCGGTGGTTCGCACCATTGATATTGGTGAACTGAAAGCGGGCGTCCATACCTTCACCTGGGATGGCAGCATGACGGACGGCACCACGGCACCAAACGGTTCGTATAAGGTCGCGATCAGCGCCAGCAACGGAACCACCCAGCTGGTCGCCCAGCCGCTGCAGTTCGCGCTGGTTCAGGGCGTGATCAGAGGTAGCGACGGCAACAAACTGGATTTGGGTACCTCGGGTACCACCACGCTCGACGAAGTTCGGCAGATTATCTAAGCCTTAACACTTATCAGGAGTAAGTCATGGCCTTTTCTCAAGCGGTCAGCGGCCTGAATGCTGCGGCCACCAACCTGGACGTCATTGGCAACAACATCGCCAACTCCGCGACCTATGGTTTTAAATCCGGCTCCGCCTCATTCGCCGACATGTTTGCCGGTTCCAAAGTCGGCCTGGGTGTGAAAGTTGCTGGCATCACTCAGGACTTCACCGACGGCACCACCACCAATACCGGTCGCGGTCTGGACGTGGCGATCAGCCAGAACGGTTTCTTCCGCATGGTGGATGCAAACGGTTCTGTCTTCTATAGCCGTAACGGCCAGTTCAAACTGGATGAAAACCGTAATCTGGTGAACATGCAGGGCCTGCAGCTGACCGGCTACCCGGTGGCGGGTACACCACCAACCGTGCAGACCGGTGCGAACCCGCAGGCGATCAGCATTCCGACCACGCTGATGGCGGCGAAGTCCACCACCACGGCGTCCCAGCAGATCAACCTCAACTCCACCGATACCGCGCCAACTACCGCGTTCGATGCGACTAACCCGGATACCTATAACAAAAAAGGGACCGTCACTGTTTTTGACAGCCAGGGTAATGCGCACAACATGAACCTGTATTACGTCAAGGACGCGACGCCGGCTAACTCCTGGAAAGTGTATGCCCAGGACGGAAGCGTGGCGGGCAGCCCGGTCTCTCTGGCGACCACGCTGACCTTTAACGCCAGCGGCGTACTGACCGGCGGCGGCAATGTCAATATCACCACGGCGACGGTGACCGGCGCAACCCCGGCCACGTTCGCGATGAGCTTCGCAAACTCCATGCAGCAAAACACCGGTGCAAACAACATCGTGGCGACCAACCAGAACGGCTATAAGCCGGGCGATCTGGTGAGCTACCAGATCAACGATGACGGCTCCGTGGTGGGTAACTACTCCAACGAACAGACTCAGGTACTGGGTCAGATCGTGCTGGCAAACTTCGCCAACAACGAAGGGCTGAAGTCAGAAGGGGACAACGTCTGGTCTGCAACGCAGTCTTCCGGCGTGGCGCTGCTGGGTACGGCGGGTTCCGGTAACTTCGGTACGCTGACGAACGGCGCGCTGGAAGCCTCGAACGTGGATCTGAGTAAAGAGCTGGTGAACATGATCGTCGCGCAACGTAACTACCAGTCGAACGCGCAGACCATCAAAACCCAGGATCAGATCCTCAACACGCTGGTTAACCTGCGTTAAGCGGCTAACAGGAACGCGCAATGGATCACGCAATATATACGGCGATGGGCGCGGCAAGCCAGACGCTCAATCAGCAGGCCGTTACCGCCAGCAACCTGGCCAACGCCTCCACGCCCGGCTTTCGTGCGCAGCTGAATGCGCTGCGCGCGGTGCCGGTAGAAGGGCTTTCTCTGCCGACGCGTACGCTGGTCACAGCCTCCACGCCCGGTGCGGATATGACGCCGGGCCAGATGGACTACACCTCGCGTCCGCTCGACGTGGCGCTGCAGCAGGATGGCTGGCTGGCCGTGCAGACGGCAGACGGCAGCGAAGGGTATACCCGCAACGGTAATATCCAGGTGAGCGCGACCGGGCAGTTGACCATCCAGGGGCATCCGGTCATGGGCGAAGCCGGTCCGCTGACCGTGCCTGAAGGCTCAGAGCTGACCATCGCGGCAGACGGGACGATCTCGGCGTTAAACCCGGGCGACCCGGCGAACACCGTTGCGCCCGTCGGACGTCTGAAGCTGGTTAAAGCCGACGCACGGGAAGTACAGCGTGGCGATGACGGGATGTTCCGTCTGACCCAGGCGACCCAGGCGACGCGCGGTGCGACGCTACAGGCCGACCCGAGCATCCGCGTCATGTCGGGCGTGCTGGAAGGCAGTAACGTCAAGCCGGTCGAAGCCATGACCGATATGATCGCCAGCGCGCGTCGCTTTGAAATGCAGATGAAGATCATCAGCAGCGTCGATGAAAACGCGAACAAAGCTAACCAACTTCTGGCAATGAGTTAACAGGACTTCCTATGATCAGTTCTTTATGGATCGCGAAAACCGGCCTCGACGCACAGCAAACCAATATGGACGTGATTGCCAACAACCTGGCAAACGTCAGCACCAATGGGTTTAAGCGTCAGCGCGCGGTATTCGAAGATTTGCTTTACCAAACCATTCGCCAGCCGGGTGCGCAGTCTTCTGAGCAAACGACGCTGCCGTCCGGTTTGCAGATTGGTACCGGCGTACGCCCGGTTGCCACCGAGCGTCTGCACAGCCAGGGCAACCTGTCCCAGACCAACAACAGCAAAGATGTGGCGATCAAAGGCCAGGGTTTCTTCCAGATCCAATTGCCTGACGGAACCTCGGCGTATACCCGCGACGGCTCCTTCCAGGTGGATCAGAACGGCCAGCTGGTCACGGCGGGCGGTTTCCAGGTGCAGCCTGCGATTACCATCCCGGCCAACGCCCTGAGCATCACCATTGGCCGTGACGGCGTGGTGAGCGTGACCCAGCAGGGCCAGGCGGCCCCGGTTCAGGTTGGGCAGCTCAACCTGACCACCTTCATGAACGATACCGGTCTGGAAAGCATTGGTGAGAACCTCTACACCGAGACGCAATCCTCCGGTACGCCAAATGAAAGTACGCCAGGCCTCAACGGCGCGGGTCTGCTGTACCAGGGCTATGTCGAAACCTCTAACGTCAACGTTGCGGAAGAGCTGGTGAATATGATCCAGGTCCAGCGCGCGTATGAAATTAACAGTAAAGCAGTGTCGACGACCGACCAGATGCTGCAAAAACTGACGCAACTCTAAGGGGTCGCCCGGTGCGGTGAACGCCGCGCCGGTGCCCTTTTTTCAAAGATGAAGGCAATGCAAAAAAACGCGGCGTTTCGTTATCCAATACTGACCGTTCTGGCCGTCACCCTCAGCGGGTGTGCCTGGATCCCGTCTAAACCGTTGGTGCAGGGTGCGACTACCGCCCAACCCGTTCCTGGCCCCGCGCCCGTTGTGAACGGCTCCATTTTCCAGACCGCGCAGCCGATTAACTACGGTTATCAGCCGCTGTTTGAAGACCGTCGCCCGCGTAATATCGGCGATACCTTGACCATTGTGCTGCAGGAAAACGTCAGCGCGAGCAAAAGCTCGTCTGCCAATGCCAGCCGCGATGGCAAAACCAATTTTGGCTTCGATACCGTTCCTCGCTACCTGCAGGGCCTGTTTGGCAATGCGCGTGCCGATGTCGAGGCGTCTGGCGGCAATACCTTTAATGGTAAAGGTGGCGCGAACGCCAGCAATACCTTCAGCGGTACGCTGACGGTCACGGTTGACCAGGTTCTGGTTAACGGCAATTTACACGTTGTGGGTGAAAAGCAGATCGCGATCAATCAGGGCACTGAGTTCATCCGCTTCTCCGGTGTGGTTAACCCTCGCACCATCAGTGGCACCAATACCGTGCCGTCCACTCAGGTGGCGGATGCGCGCATTGAGTACGTCGGCAACGGCTACATCAACGAAGCGCAAAACATGGGCTGGCTGCAGCGCTTCTTCCTTAACTTATCGCCGATGTAAGCGAGGTGACCTATGTATAAATTCCTCTTCGCCATGGTGTTGGCTCTGGGCGCGACCTGCGCCCACGCCGACCGCATTCGCGATCTCACAAGCGTACAGGGCGTGCGAGAAAACTCACTGATCGGCTATGGCCTGGTCGTGGGGCTGGACGGGACGGGCGACCAGACCACCCAGACGCCTTTTACCACCCAGAGCCTGAACAACATGCTCTCCCAGCTCGGTATTACCGTGCCGACTGGCACCAACATGCAGCTGAAAAACGTGGCGGCGGTAATGGTGACCGCCTCCTTCCCGGCGTTTGCGCGCCAGGGGCAGACCATCGATGTCGTGGTTTCGTCGATGGGTAACGCCAAGAGCCTGCGCGGCGGTACGCTGCTGATGACCCCGCTTAAAGGTGTCGACAGCCAGGTGTATGCGCTGGCGCAGGGGAACATCCTGGTCGGCGGGGCGGGTGCATCGGCGGGCGGCAGCAGCGTGCAGGTTAACCAGCTTAACGGCGGGCGTATCACCAACGGGGCAATCATCGAACGTGAACTGCCGACCCAGTTTGGCTCCGGCAACACCATTAACCTGCAGCTGAACAACGAAGATTTCACGATGGCGCAGCAGATTGCGGACACCATCAACCGCAGCCGCGGCTACGGCAGCGCCACCGCGCTGGATGCCCGTACCGTGCAGATCCGCACCTCGACGGGCAACAGCAACCAGGTACGCATGCTGGCAGACATCCAGAATATGGAAGTCAACGTGCCGGTACAGGATGCAAAAGTGATTATCAACTCGCGCACCGGGTCGGTGGTTATGAACCGCGAAGTGTCGCTGGACAGCTGTGCCGTGGCGCAGGGCAACCTTTCGGTCACGGTTAACCGCAGCGCCAACGTCAGCCAGCCGGACACGCCGTTTGGCGGTGGTCAGACGGTGGTGACGCCGCAAACGCAAATCGATCTCCGCCAGAGCGGCGGTTCGCTGCAGAGCGTGCGCTCCAGTGCCAACCTCAACAGCGTGGTACGCGCCCTCAATGCGCTCGGCGCGACGCCGATGGATCTGATGTCCATTCTGCAATCGATGCAAAGTGCAGGCTGTCTGCGTGCCAAACTGGAAATCATCTGATGCTGACCGATAGCAAACTGCTGAGCAGTGCCGCCTGGGATGCCCAGTCGCTTAACGAGCTGAAAACCAGCGCCGGGAAAGATCCGGCGGGCAATATCCGTCCGGTGGCTCGTCAGGTCGAAGGGATGTTCGTGCAGATGATGTTGAAAAGCATGCGTGAGACCCTGCCGAAAGACGGGCTTTTCAGCAGCGACTCAACGCGTCTGTACACCAGCATGTATGACCAGCAGATTGCGCAGCAGATGACGTCCGGAAAAGGACTCGGTCTGGCCGACATGATTGTCAAACAGACCGAAGCCGCGCAGGGCATTCAGCCGGAGAACCCGCCGCAGGTGCCGATGAAGTTCGACCTGGAAACGGTGACCAGTTATCAGAATCAGGCCATGACGCAGATGGTGCGCAAGGCGATTCCGAAGCCAACGCCGACCAGCGATGAGCCGCTCACCGGCGACAGCAAAGACTTCCTGGCGCAGCTTTCACTGCCCGCACGCCTTGCAAGCCAGCAGAGCGGCGTGCCTCATCACCTGATTCTGGCGCAGGCCGCGCTGGAGTCCGGCTGGGGGCAGCGGCAGATCCGTAAGGAAAATGGCGAGCCGAGCTTTAACATCTTTGGCGTGAAGGCAACCTCCAGCTGGAAGGGGCCAACAACGGAGATCACCACCACCGAGTACGAGAACGGTGCGGCGGTGAAGGTGAAAGCCAAATTCCGCGTCTACAGCTCCTACCTTGAAGCCCTGTCGGACTATGTGGGCCTGCTGAGCCGAAATCCGCGCTATACCGCCGTGACTCAGGCCGCCACGCCAGAGCAGGGGGCACAGGCGTTGCAGAATGCCGGCTACGCGACCGATCCGAACTACGCGCGCAAGCTCACCAGCATGATCCAGCAGCTGAAATCGATGGGTGAGAAGGTCAGCAAGGCCTATAGCACAGATATCGAAAATCTGTTCTGAAAGTTCTCAAGTCCCGGTGGAGGCTGCCGATAACCTTCATCAGGACGCGTGTCTGAAAGTCTAAAAGGAACCCCCATGTCCAGTTTGATTAACAGCGCCATGAGTGGCCTCAGTGCTGCACAGGCGGCACTTAATACCGTCAGTAACAATATTTCAAGCTACAACGTGGCAGGGTATACCCGCCAGACCACTATTCTGGGCGCCTCGAACAGCACCCTGACCGGCGGTGGCTGGGTGGGTAACGGGGTTTATGTCTCCGGCGTACAGCGTGAGTATGATTCGTTTATTACTAACCAGCTGCGTGCGGCGCAAAACCAGAGCAGCGGCCTGACGACGCGCTATCAGCAGATGTCGAAAATTGACGACGTGCTCTCGGATACCACCAACTCCATTTCCACCACGCTGCAGGATTTCTTTAAAAGCCTGCAGACGCTGGTCAGCAACGCGGAAGATCCGGCTGCGCGCCAGACGGTCCTCGGCAAGGCTGACGGGCTGGTAAACCAGTTCAAGGTTAATGATCAATACCTGCGTGACCAGGATTCTCAGGTCAACACGGCGATTTCGACCAGCGTCGATCAGATCAATAACTACGCGAAGCAAATCGCGAACCTCAACGATCAGATTTCTCGTCTGACCGGCGTGGGCGCAGGGGCGTCGCCAAACAACCTGCTCGATCAGCGTGACCAGCTGGTCAGCGAGCTGAATAAAATTGTTGGGGTGGAAGTCTCTGTTCAGGACGGCGGCACCTACAACGTTTCGTTCGGCAACGGTTACAGCCTGGTTCAGGGCAGTAAAACGAACCAGCTGGCAGCAGTCGCATCAAGTGCTGATCCTACGCGTACCACGGTGGCGTATGTCGATGACGTGGCGGGCAACGTTGAAATTCCTGAAAAATTGCTCAACACCGGTTCGCTGGGCGGGCTGTTAACGTTCCGTTCAGAAGACCTGGACAACGCGCGTAACACCCTCAACCAGCTGGCGCTGGCCTTTGCGGACGCGATGAACACCCAGCACGAAGCGGGTTTTGATGCTAACGGCGATGCCGGCGGCGCGCTGTTTAACATGGGTTCCCCTGCTGTGGTGACCAACAGCAAAAACTCACTACCAGGCGCAACGATGACCGCCAGCGTAACGGACAGTTCAAAGGTGCAGGCGACGGACTACAAGTTCGAATTCAACGGCACGGACTGGACGGTAACGCGACTTTCTGACAAGACCTCTTTCACCGCGACACCGGATGCCAGCGGTAAGATGACCTTTGATGGCCTGACCGTGAACGTCAGCGGCACTGCTGCAAACAAAGACAGCTTTACCGTGAAGCCGGTCGTGAACACCATCGTCAATATGAGTCTGGCGATCAGCGATGAATCTAAGCTTGCCATGGCTTCTGCGGCCGACGGCGGCGAAAGCGATAACCGTAACGGTAAGGCGCTGGTTGACCTGCAAAACAGCAAAGTGGTGGGCGGTAACAAGACGTTCAACGATGCCTATGCGGCGCTGGTCAGTACCGTGGGCAGCACGACGGCCTCGCTGAAAACCAGCAGCCAGACCAAAGCCAATGTCGCGACACAGTTGAGCAACCAGCAGCAGTCTATCTCTGGCGTCAACCTCGACGAAGAGTACGGCAACCTTCAGCGCTACCAGCAGTACTACCTGGCAAATGCCCAGGTGCTGCAAACGGCCAGTACGCTATTTGATGCGTTAATCAATATTCGCTAACGACGAGGTAATCCATGCGTATTAGCACCCAAATGATGTACGAGCAGAACATGCGCGGCATCACCGATTCTCAAAGTCGCTGGCTGGGCTATGGCGAACAGATGTCTACAGGCAAGCGCGTGAACGGCCCGTCCGACGATCCGATCGCGGCCTCACAGGCGGTTGTGCTGTCTCAGGCACAGTCGCAGAACAGCCAGTTCGCGCTAGCGCGTACGTTTGCCACGCAAAAAGTCTCTCTGGAAGAGAACGTGCTGGGCCAGGTCACCACGGCGATCCAGTCCGCGCAGGAGAAAATTGTCTATGCGGGCAACGGTTCATTAAGTGACACCGACCGGGCGTCAGTGGCAACCGATTTAAAGGGCATCCGCGATCAGCTGATGAACCTGGCAAACAGCACCGACGGTAACGGGCGCTATATTTTTGCCGGTTATAAGACCGACAACGTGCCGTTTGATCAGACCAATGGCGACTATAACGGCGGATCTGAGGCCATCTCTCAGCAGGTCGACTCTGCGCGTAATATGCAGATCAGCCATACCGGTACCGAAGTTTTTGACAGCTTTACCAGTAACGCGAAGCCGGAACCCGATGGCAGTACGCCTGAAACGAACCTGTTCAAAATTCTGGATAAGGCTATCGCCGCGCTGAACACCCCGACCGATGGCGACCAGACCAAAATGGATGCGATCTCGGACAGCATTGACCAGGCGAACCGTGGCCTGAGCAACGCGCTGGACAACGTGCTGACCGTGCGTGCCGATCTGGGGACCAAGCTGACGGAACTTGATAAACTGGATGCGCTTGGCGATGATCGCGCGCTGGGGCAAACGCAGCAGATGAGCGACCTGGTGGATGTGGACTGGAATGCCGCGATCTCCTCGTACACCATGCAGCAGGCGGCTCTCCAGGCCTCTTATAAAGCGTTTACCGATATGCAGGGCATGTCCCTGTTCCAGCTGAACAGATAATAGTCTGACCGATTAGAGCACGTTCTGAAACTGGGCGTGTTTTGACTGCCCAATCCTGATTCGGATTGGGCATTTTTTTTATGCCGCTTTCGCCGGCGAAGCCGCTGTACGCGCGCTTTCAATCAGACGGATAGCCAGCGCAATGGCTCCGCTCACCGTTGCCAGGGCGACCACACCAGACCAGCCCGCCAGGGTATAGACCTGACTCCCCAGCGCTGAGCCAAGCGCCATGCCGATGAAGATCACCGTAAACAGCAGGGCGTTAAGCCGTCCGCGCGCCTGCGGTTCAAGGCTGTAAACCAGGTTCTGATGGGCCACCAGGCTCGACTGCAGGCCCAGATCGAAGCCGATGGCAGAAACGGCAATCAGGATGAGCTGGCCGTAAACCCCAAGGGCAGGCATCAAAAACATCAGCGCAAATGACACGGTCACCAGGGCAGCGCCCAGCTGTGTGACTTTTCCGGCCCCGAGTTTATCCGCCAGTCCGCCTGCTAGCGGTGCAGCTAATGCGCCTGCGGCACCGGCAATCCCAAATCCTCCGGCGACGGCGCTGCCAAGATGGAAGCGTTCGAGCAGCATGACCGCAAGCGTTGACCAGAAGGCGCTGAAGGCAATCGACAGGAAGCCCTGCGCCAGCGCTGCCCGGCGCAGCGCCGGATAGCGGCCCCACAGGTGCGCCATCGAGCGCATCAGTGCGGGGTAGCCGAGCGTGGAGTGAACCGCAAAGCGGGGCAGTACCGCCCACATCATAATGCCTACAAAGGCGATGCTTGCGGCAGCCAGCTGGTACATGACCCGCCAGCCGAAGGCTTCACCGACGGCACCGCTCACTGTCCGGGAGAGTAGGATCCCCAGCAGCAGGCCGGTCATCACCGTGCCGACCGTTTTACCCTGTTTTCCCTCCGGGGCGAGGATCGCCGCGGCAGGGACAATATCCTGTGCCATAGTGGCGGCCATGCCAATCAGCAGGCTGGCGAGCAGCAGGGAATGCAGTTGCCCGGTCAGGCTACAGCCCAGCAGGAAAAGGGCCAGGGCTGCGCTTTTGATTAAAATTAACGACCGGCGATCGTGACGGTCGCCCAGGGGTAACAGGAATAAAATCCCCAGCGCATAGCCCGCCTGGGTCAGGGTGGGGACCAGGCCCATTCCCTCAATGCTCAGATGCAGGTCCGCGCCGATCAGCGGCAGTAAGGGTTGTGCGTAGTAAATGGCGGCCACGCTAAAGCCCGCACCCAGAGCCAGCATGAAAATTACCCAGCGATTCACCGCATGGGAGGCAGTCGTTGTGTTCATAAGTTATTCCTCATTCATCGTGTGCGGCTATTTTTTATCAGCACGGCTTGCGACGGTAGACGGCCCGGTGGTAAAACGCTTATACGTTGAACGTATGGCAGATAAAAATATGAAGCGGGTAGAGCGTATAGATCGGGTTGAGTTAATGCGCACCTTTGTGCGAATCGTCGAAGCGGGGTCTCTCTCGGCGGCCGCGCGTCAGCTCTCGACAACCCAGGCTACCGTCAGCCGACGGCTACAGTCCCTTGAGACGCTGCTGGGCGTGCGCCTGCTGGTGAGAACCACGCATACGACCCGGCTCACCGACGACGGCGAACGCTGCTATCAGCATGCCCGACGGGTGATTGATAGTTGGCTGGCGCTGGAGGATGAGGTCGGGCAAAACGAGGATGAGCCGGTCGGGGTTTTGCGCGTGCGGGCCCCGCATGCCTTTGGTCAGGATCAGCTTCTGAAGCCCCTGACGACGTTTTTGCAGCGCTACCCGCAGCTCTCCGTCGAATGGTTGCTGAATGATAAATCGGTCGACTTTTTAGGGGACAACCTCGACTGTGCTATCCGTGTCGGGGCCGAGGTGGATCCCGCCACGGTCTCGGTTTTGCTGGCGGAAGTGCCGCGCTGCGTGGTGGCCGCACCCTCGCTGCTGGCTCAGTTTCCGCCGGTCTCATCTCCGGACGATCTGCAGCATCTTCCTTGGGTGGCCATCAGTACCTTCTATCAGCGCCACGTAGAGCTGTATGACGATAAATCCGATCGCCCGGCGCGCATTGCCATTACGCCGCGCCTGAGTACGGACAGCCTGTACGTGGCGCGTAATACCGCATTAACAGGGCTGGGCGTTGCGGTTGTCTCAAGCTGGACGGTTCAGGAAGATATTAAGGAAGGGCGGTTGGTGCATCTGCTGCCGGAGTGGCAACCGGCGGCGCTGCCGGTTCATCTGGTTTACCCCTGGTCTCGTTATTACCCGGCGCGCTTGCGGCGTTTTCTGGAGATGATCCGACAGGTGATGCCAGACATTGCCGGCATGACAAAGCCTGCGCAGTAGCAATAAAAAAGCCGACCCGAGGGTCGGCTTTTCGCTTTAACGCGCGTTAGTCAACTGACTGTGGGCGGGTTGCTGGGGCAGTCGCCTGGTGCGTAGCACTGTGACCACCTGCAGAACCTTTCCCGTCAAAGTTGAAATCAGGACGAACCCAGTCGCTCTGGCGCGGCGCTTCCGGCACATATTCCGGTGCAGGAGCACGCGTCATCGGCGCGGTGGCCACGTGGGCTGGCGTCACGGCAGCGGCAACCGGCTCGGGTTTCACCTCTGGCGCTTTCTCTTCCACGGTTTCGGCTTCACGCACAGGCTCGACGTCAAGTTCGACGTCCTGAACCACATCTTCAGTAACGGTTTCGACAACCACGTCAGCGGTTTCTTCGACAGTGGCCGCTGGCTCAGCGTCTTGTGCGACGTCTTGTGCGACAACCGCGTCTTCTTCAGCAATGAACTGCGGTGCGGCTTCAACCGGTGCAGCAATCACTTCAGGGTGCGTGGTTTCAACATCAACGGTCTGAGGCGCTGTTTCAACGGCCTGTGGTTCAACGACCTGAGGCTCAACTTCCTGAGGCTCAACGACCTGAGGTTCGACAACGGCAGCCGCTTGCACCGCAACATCTTCAACGGTGGCGACAGGTGCGATAACCTCTTCGGTGACAGCCTGTTCTTCAACAGCCTGCTCCGGACGGGCAACCGGATAGCGGATCCACACTTTACCTGAAGCCATTTCCGGCGATGCGCAGGCTACGGTCAGCGGCATCGGTGATTGCGTTGGGTAACGCTCATCACGATAGCGACGACGACGCTGACCGCTCACACGCAGATGGCGTGGAGAACGACGGGAGCGACGCGGCATACCGGCGTTATCACGGCCTTCAGTGTTATCGTCCTGCTCAACGTTGGTGTCGACCACGGCAGGCAGGTCAACTTTCGCCAGCTGCGTACCGGTTTCGATTTCAGTGGTTTCCACTGCGCTAACCACAGCCTCTTCCGCCTGTACGGCACCCACACGTACTTTTTGTGAGAGCTGGCGTGGCTTGCGACGCGGCATAACCTGAGTGCGTTCTTCCTGCTCGGATTCCTGCTGCTCAACCGGTGCTTCGCGGTTCAGGCTTTTAACTTCCTGCTGCGCCTGGCGTTTCTCGTCGTTACGACGACGGCTGCGCTCACGGCGAGGTTGCTGCTCGTCACGCTGTTTGGACTTGTCAGACTCGTCACCTGCCGGCTGGCGAATTTCACGATCTTCCACGTTCTGCTGTGGCTTCTCGCGACGGTTGCGACGGTTGTCTTCGCGTGGTTCACGACCTTCGTTGTTATCGGCACGATTGTCACGACGCTCGTTGCGGTCATTGCGTTCGTTACGATCATTACGCTCGTTACGGTCACTGCGGTCATTACGATCGCGGCGGTTGTTCTGACGCTTACGACGATCCTGCTGACGTTCTGGCTTAGCTTGCTTCGGCGCTTCTTTTGGTTGCTCCGGCTGAGCTTCTTCGCCAGCAAACATTTTCTTCAACGCACCGATGATACGGCTCAGAAGACCCGGCTGTTCCGGCTGGGCTTTCGCCTCTTCTGGCGCGGTTTTTTGCACAGCAGGTTTAGCGGCCGGTTTTTCCATTGCGGCTTCCGGCGGCGCTTCCGGCATGATGAAGGTCGCTAACGCAGGCTGCTCAGGCAGTTTACGCTCGGCGGGTTCTTCATCGGATGGCAGGGCCATCTCTTCTTCATGCAGCTTAGGCAGCAGGTAGCTGAGTGTTGACGTCTCTTCACCTTTGCGAACGCGCAGGACGTGGTAGTGCGGGGTTTGCATCTGATCGTTTGGCACGATGATGCAACGTACGCCGCCCTGACGCGCTTCAATGGCGCTAACCGCGGCACGTTTTTCGTTCAGCAGGTAGGAGGCAATTGGCACGGGAACAATCGCGTGAACCTCCTGGGTGTTCTCTTTCAGCGCTTCTTCTTCAATCAGACGCAGAATGGAGAGAGACAGGGATTCGTTATCACGTACGGTGCCGGTACCGGAACAGCGCGGGCAGACGTGGTGGCTTGATTCACCCAGCGACGGGCTGAGGCGCTGGCGTGACATCTCCAGCAGGCCAAAGCGAGAAATATGGCTAATCTGGATACGCGCACGGTCCTGACGCACCGCTTCACGCAGACGGTTTTCAACCGCGCGCTGGTGACGAACCGGGGTCATGTCGATGAAGTCGATAACGATCAGGCCACCCAGGTCGCGCAGGCGGAGCTGGCGGGCGATTTCATCAGCGGCTTCAAGGTTAGTGTTGAACGCGGTCTCTTCGATATCACCGCCGCGCGTAGCACGTGCGGAGTTAATGTCGATAGCGGTCAGCGCTTCGGTGGTATCGATAACGATAGAGCCGCCGGATGGCAGACGCACTTCACGCTGGAAGGCAGACTCAATCTGCGACTCAATCTGATAATGGCTGAACAGCGGGATTTCACCGGTGTACAGTTTGATTTTGCTGGTGAAATCCGGACGACCCAGCGCGGCAATGTGCTGGCGAGCCAGCTCAAGCACTTTCGGGTTATCAATCAGAATTTCGCCGATGTCCTGACGCAGGTAGTCACGGAAGGCACGCACGATAACGTTGCTTTCCTGGTGGATCAGGAATGGAGCAGGGCGGCTTTCAGCTGCTTTCTGGATGGCTTCCCAGTGCTTAAGACGGAAGCTCAGGTCCCACTGCAGCGCTTCGGCAGATTTGCCCACGCCTGCGGTACGAACGATAAGTCCCATACCGTCTGGCAGCTCAAGGCTTGCCAGCGCTTCCTTCAGCTCGGTACGGTCATCACCTTCGATGCGGCGTGAGATACCACCCGCACGCGGGTTGTTTGGCATCAGAACCAGATAGCTCCCCGCCAGGCTGATAAAGGTGGTCAGCGCGGCGCCTTTATTGCCACGTTCTTCTTTATCAATCTGAACGATAACTTCCTGGCCTTCGCGCAGAACATCTTTGATGTTCGGACGACCATGGGAGTTGTAGTTGGCAGGGAAGTATTCGCGGGCAATTTCTTTGAGAGGGAGGAAACCGTGACGCTCAGCACCGTAATCGACAAATGCAGCTTCAAGGCTGGGTTCAATGCGGGTGATCTTGCCTTTGTAAATGTTCGCTTTTTTCTGTTCGTGTCCAGGACTTTCGATATCCAGATCGTACAGGCGCTGCCCATCCACGAGGGCGACACGCAACTCTTCTTGCTGAGTTGCGTTGATTAACATTCTTTTCATCGTAACTTACTCATTATTCTTACATTGACGACTAAGCTGCGGGCAAGGTGACGCTTTCCTGGGTATGAACCGATGGCCTCGTGTCTATTCACGTCGCCAACCTCACGGTTGTCGCTCGCTTAAGAGGCGCAGAGTGTCGGTTGCCTGTATTTCATACGGAAACACAGCGCAATTATCAGGGGAATTGCCTGGGTAAAACTCTCCAGAGAACAATCCTTATACCGGGAAGTACTGCAACCCGCAGCCCGCTAACTGCCTGAAAGATCAATACGTCTTACGCCATTGCTGCGTGGATGATCGGTCAGACAAAATGGGTTATTCCGTTGACATCCTTTCATAACCTGGATTTAACACGGAAAACGGCTTCATTATTCCATTGCTCGCCGGGTTATAGCAAGATGACTTTTACCAATTATCACCCGGTTACTCACAGTTTCTCCACTTCAATGTCGTGATTGGTTTAATAACCACCAAATCGATTGCGCGAAACGAAGGGCAGTCCGGGTAAAAGTAAATATAAGCATAGAAAAATGAGTGGCGCTAATGCCAGACGATATTTAGAATCGCCAACCATGAAAACAGAGACTCCAGCCGTAAAAATGGTTGCTATCGCCGAAGATGACGCGGGGCAACGTATCGATAACTTTTTGCGTACCCAGCTTAAGGGTGTACCAAAGAGCATGATTTATCGCATCCTGCGTAAGGGCGAGGTGCGGGTTAACAAAAAGCGCGTGAAGCCAGAGTATAAGCTCGAAGCAGGGGATGAAATTCGTATCCCGCCGGTCCGCGTGGCGGAACGTGAAGAAGAGGTTGTTTCCCCTAAGCTGCAGAAAGTGGCCGCGCTAAGCGATGTGATCCTCTATGAAGATGACCATATTCTGGTGCTGAATAAACCGTCGGGTACGGCGGTGCATGGCGGCAGCGGCCTGAGCTTTGGCGTGATTGAAGGACTGCGTGCGCTGCGTCCTGAGGCCCGTTTCCTTGAACTGGTGCACCGCCTTGACCGCGACACCTCCGGCGTACTGTTGGTGGCGAAAAAACGTTCTGCGCTGCGTTCTCTGCACGAACAACTGCGTGAGAAAGGGATGCAGAAAGACTATCTGGCGCTGGTGCGCGGCCAGTGGCAATCGCATGTAAAAGTGGTGCAGGCACCGCTGCTGAAAAATATTCTGCAAAGCGGCGAGCGCATCGTGCGCGTGAACCAGGAAGGCAAGCCGTCTGAGACGCGCTTTAAAGTTGAAGAGCGCTATGAGTTTGCGACCCTGGTTCGCTGCAGCCCGGTCACAGGCCGTACCCATCAGATCCGCGTGCATACACAGTATGCCGGGCATCCGATCGCGTTTGACGACCGCTATGGCGATCGTGAATTCGATAAGCAACTGGCCGGTACAGGGCTGTCTCGTCTGTTCCTGCATGCGGCTGCGCTGAAGTTTACCCATCCGAACACGGGTGAGGTTATTCGCATTGAAGCGCCGCTGGACGAGCAGTTAAAACGTTGCCTGAAAGTGCTGCGCGGTTGATTACGTGCCGGGTGGCGCTGCGCTTACCCGGCCTACATGTTTTTCTTTCTCTCCCTGTGGGAGAGGGCCGGGGTGAGGGCATCAGGCCGCAACGGTTACACCGTCAGCGGATTATACTCTTCGCGCCTTAACATCTGGCACAGCGCAATCAGCGGTAATCCCACCAGCGTGTTAGGGTCACGGCCGTCCAGCTTATCGAACAGCGCAATACCCAGTCCTTCACTTTTAAAGCTTCCCGCGCAGTTAAGCGGCCTTTCACGACGCACGTAATCCACAATCTCCTGCTCGCTGAGGTGGCGGAAATGCACGTCGAAAGGCTCGCATTCGGTTTGCAGGTGTCCTGAGGCCGAGTTGTAGAGAGCAAGCCCCGTATAAAAGGTCACAATGGTGCCGCGGGCGCGCATCAGCTGCTGGCAGGCTTTTTCTTCGGTATGGGGCTTTCCGGTGAATTCACCGTCCAGTACACAAACCTGATCGGAGCCTATAATCAAATGAGCAGGATAACGTGCGGCTAGCGACTGGGCCTTCATCTGAGCCAGACGGGTAACCAGATGACGCGGCGTTTCGCCGGGTTGAGGTGTTTCATCAACGTCCGGTGCGGCACATTCAAAAGGGATCCCCAGTTTTTCCAGCAACATTCGGCGGTAGGGTGAAGTGGATGCGAGAACGAGATTTGGCATATTTTTTTCACCAGATATAGCGTATCGATGCCAGCCATTTTAAACTACAGGCCGCAATGTGTGCGAATAATTGGCAAAAGGCAGCTCTGGTTGCCTTTTTCTTTGACTCTATGACGTTACAAAGTTAATATGCGCGCCCTATGCAAAAGGTAAAATTACCCCTGACTCTTGATCCGGTTCGTACGGCTCAAAAACGCCTCGATTATGAAGGAATCTATTCTTCCGATCAGGCAGAGCGTATTGCCGAATCCGTAGTCAGTGTGGACAGTGATGTAGAATGCTCCATGTCGTTCGCTATCGACAACCAGCGCCTTGCCGTTTTAACCGGTGATGCAAAGGTGACGGTAACGCTCGAATGCCAGCGTTGCGGGAAACCGTTTGTACAGCATGTTCACACAACGTATTGTTTTAGCCCGGTGCGTTCCGACGAACAGGCTGAAGCACTCCCGGAAGCGTATGAGCCGATTGAGGTTAACGAATTCGGTGAAATCGATCTTCTGGCGCTGGTTGAAGATGAAATCATCCTCACCTTGCCAGTCGTTCCGGTGCATGATTCTGAACACTGTGAAGTGTCCGAGGCGGACATGGTCTTTGGGGAACTGCCTGATGAAGCGCAAAAACCAAACCCATTTGCCGTATTAGCCAGCTTAAAGCGTAAGTAATTGAGGAGTAAGGTCCATGGCCGTACAACAGAATAAACCAACCCGTTCCAAACGTGGCATGCGTCGTTCCCATGACGCGCTGACTGCAGTTACCAGCCTGTCTGTAGACAAGACTTCTGGTGAGAAACACCTGCGTCACCACATCACCGCTGACGGTTTCTACCGCGGCCGCAAGGTTATCACTAAGTAATCACGCGTTTGCGTGATTAGGCTTAGTGAGGATTTCCCCGTGCAAACGGGGAATGTACCTAACCAGGCTGCGACGATACCTTGACACGTCTAACCCTGGCGTTAGATGTCATGGGGGGAGATTTTGGCCCTTCCGTGACAGTGCCTGCAGCTTTGCAGGCACTGAACTCTAATTCGCAACTCACACTTCTTTTAGTCGGCAATCCCGACACAATCACGCCATTACTTGCAAAAGCTGACTTTGAACAACGTTCACGTCTGCAGATTATTCCTGCGCAGTCAGTTATTGCCAGTGATGCACGGCCATCGCAGGCCATCCGCAATAGCCGCGGTAGCTCTATGCGCATCGCGCTGGAGTTGGTGAAAGAAGGTCGAGCGCAGGCCTGCGTCAGTGCGGGGAATACCGGCGCGCTGATGGGGCTGGCGAAATTATTGCTCAAGCCTATCGAGGGTATTGAGCGCCCGGCGCTGGTCACGGTGTTACCGCATCAGCAGAAGGGCAAGACGGTGGTACTCGATTTGGGTGCCAACGTTGATTGTGATAGTAGAATGCTGGCGCAATTTGCCGTGATGGGCTCGGTGCTGGCAGAAGACGTGGTCGGGATCCGTAATCCCCGCGTGGCGTTACTCAATATTGGTGAAGAAGAGACCAAAGGCCTGGACAGCATTCGCGATGCCGCAGAATTGCTTAAACAGGTACCGTCCATCAACTATATTGGTTATCTCGAAGCCAATGAGTTATTGACGGGAAAAACGGATGTATTGGTGTGTGATGGCTTCACCGGGAACGTAACGCTGAAGACCATGGAAGGGGTTGTAAGAATGTTTCTTTCCCTGCTGAAATCGCAGGGAGAGGGTAAAAAAAGGTCCTGGTGGCTCATTTTATTAAAGCGTTGGTTACAAAAAAGCCTGACGCGGCGATTCAGTCACCTCAACCCCGACCAGTATAATGGCGCCTGTCTGTTAGGATTGCGCGGCATCGTGATCAAGAGTCACGGTGCGGCTAATCAGCGAGCATTTTCCGTCGCGATTGAACAGGCAGTGCAGGCGGTGCAGCGACAAGTCCCTCAGCGGATTGCCGCTCGCCTGGGATCTGTATTAGCTAAAAGTGACTGAGCGTACATGTATACGAAGATTTTAGGTACCGGCAGCTATCTGCCACAAAACGTGCGAACCAACGCCGATCTCGAAAAAATGGTAGATACGTCTGACGAGTGGATTGTCACGCGCACAGGTATCCGTGAACGTCGTATCGCCGCGCCAGACGAAACCGTTTCGACCATGGGCTTTGAAGCCGCACAGCGTGCCATTGAGATGGCGGGCATTGATAAAGAGCAGATTGGTTTGATCGTGGTTGCCACGACCTCCGCCACGCACGCGTTCCCAAGCGCAGCGTGTCAGGTGCAGAACATGCTCGGTATTAAAGGTTGCCCGGCATTTGACGTGGCGGCCGCCTGCGCAGGTTTCACCTATGCGCTGAGTATTGCCGATCAGTATGTAAAATCCGGCTCCGTCAAATATGCGCTGGTGATCGGTGCAGACGTGCTGGCGCGGACCTGCGATCCTGCAGATCGCGGCACGATCATTATTTTTGGCGACGGAGCAGGCGCAGTTCTGCTTGGGCAGTCTGAAGAACCGGGTATCATCTCCACGCACCTGCATGCAGATGGCCGCTACGGTGAATTGCTGACCCTGCCTAACGCCGATCGCGTCAATCCGGATAGCTCCATTTACCTGACGATGGCGGGTAATGAAGTATTCAAGGTGGCAGTGACCGAGCTGGCGCACATTGTTGATGAGACGCTGGAAGCGAACAATCTTGAACGCTCCGCGCTCGACTGGCTGGTTCCGCATCAGGCGAATCTGCGCATCATCAGTGCGACCGCGAAAAAGCTGGGTATGTCGATGGATAACGTTGTGGTGACGCTCGATCGTCACGGCAATACCTCTGCGGCATCGGTACCGTGCGCATTTGATGAAGCGGTACGCGATGGACGAATCAAACGGGGCCAGCTGGTCCTGCTTGAAGCCTTCGGTGGTGGGTTCACCTGGGGTTCCGCGCTGGTTCGTTTCTAGGATAAGGATAAAAAATGACGCAATTTGCTTTTGTGTTCCCGGGTCAGGGCTCACAAGCCGTTGGGATGTTGTCTGAAATGGCAGCGACCTATCCGGTCATTGAAGAGACTTTTCGTGAAGCTTCCGATGCGCTGGGTTATGATCTTTGGGCATTGACCCAGCAGGGCCCGGCCGAAGAGCTGAACAAAACCTGGCAAACTCAGCCAGCGCTGCTGACAGCGTCCGTTGCGCTGTGGCGCGTATGGCAGCAGCAGGGCGGCAAAGCACCAGCTCTGCTTGCGGGTCATAGCCTGGGTGAATACTCTGCGCTGGTCTGCGCCGGTGTGATCGCGTTCGCTGACGCGGTGCGTCTGGTAGAGCTGCGTGGCAAGTTCATGCAGGAAGCGGTGCCGGAAGGCACGGGCGGCATGTCTGCCATCATCGGTCTGGACGATGCGGCTATTGCGAAAGCCTGTGAAGAATCTGCAGATGGTCAGGTCGTTTCACCGGTGAACTTCAACTCGCCAGGCCAGGTGGTTATCGCCGGTCATAAAGAAGCAGTTGAACGTGCGGGTGCCGCCTGCAAAGCGGCGGGCGCAAAACGTGCGCTGCCTCTGCCTGTTAGCGTGCCGTCCCACTGTGCGCTGATGAAGCCTGCTGCCGATAAACTGGCGGTTGAGCTGGAAAAAATCACCTTTAACGCACCGACGATTTCCGTTGTGAACAACGTCGATGTGAAATGCGAAACGGCGCCGGACGCTATCCGTAACGCGCTGGTTCGTCAGCTTTATAGCCCGGTACAGTGGACCAAAACCGTTGAGTTTATGGCTTCCCAGGGTGTTGAGCATCTGTATGAAGTCGGTCCTGGTAAGGTCCTCACCGGTCTGACAAAACGTATTGTTGACACCCTGACTGCTTCGGCGATTAACGAGCCGGAAGCACTGTCAGCGGCACTCTCGCAATAAAAGAGGAATACCATGAGTTTTGAAGGAAAAATCGCTCTCGTGACCGGCGCAAGCCGCGGTATCGGGCGCGCTATTGCTGAAACACTGGTTGCGCGCGGCGCGAAGGTGATTGGTACAGCAACCAGCGAGAATGGCGCTCAGGCCATCAGTGACTATCTGGGTGCGAACGGTAAAGGTCTGGTGCTGAATGTGACCGAACCTGCATCTATCGAATCTGTTCTGGAAAATATTCGCGCAGAATTTGGTGAAGTGGATATTCTGGTAAATAATGCCGGGATCACTCGCGACAACCTGCTGATGCGAATGAAAGATGATGAGTGGAACGATATTATCGAAACCAATCTTTCATCTGTATTCCGTCTGTCAAAAGCGGTAATGCGCGCTATGATGAAGAAGCGTCATGGTCGTATTATCACTGTTGGTTCCGTGGTTGGTACCATGGGAAATGCTGGTCAGGCTAACTACGCTGCGGCGAAAGCGGGTCTGATTGGTTTCAGTAAGTCGCTGGCGCGTGAAGTCGCGTCCCGCGGTATTACTGTAAACGTTGTTGCTCCGGGTTTTATTGAAACGGACATGACGCGTGCGCTGACTGATGAGCAGCGTGCGGGTACGCTGGCAGCAGTTCCGGCGGGTCGTCTTGGCGACCCTAAAGAAATCGCCAGCGCGGTTGCATTTTTAGCCTCTGACGAAGCGAGTTACATCACTGGTGAGACTCTCCACGTCAATGGCGGAATGTACATGGTTTAACCACGATAAAAAAATTTGCGTTATTAGGTCGAATGGCCTCAAAATAACGTAAAATCGTGGTAAGACCTGCCGGGATTTAGTTGCAAATTTTTCAACATTTTATACACTACGAAAACCATCGCGAAAGCGAGTTTTGATAGGAAATTTAAGAGTATGAGCACTATCGAAGAACGCGTTAAGAAAATTATCGGCGAACAGCTGGGCGTTAAGCAGGAAGAAGTTGTGAACTCCGCTTCCTTCGTTGAAGACCTGGGCGCAGATTCTCTTGACACCGTTGAGCTGGTAATGGCTCTGGAAGAAGAGTTTGATACTGAGATTCCGGACGAAGAAGCTGAGAAGATCACCACCGTTCAGGCTGCCATTGATTACATCAACGGTCACCAGGCGTAAGTGAACATCTCCAGGCGGTCATTCGACCGCCTGAGTTTTATCTTTTTTAGTCCCACGAATCTCTTTTTTTATCCCTCCCTGGAGGACAAACGTGTCTAAGCGTCGTGTAGTTGTGACCGGACTTGGCATGTTGTCTCCTGTCGGCAATACCGTAGAGTCCACCTGGAAAGCTCTCCTTGCCGGTCAGAGCGGCATCAGCCTAATCGACCATTTCGATACTAGCGCCTACGCAACGAAATTTGCTGGCTTAGTAAAGGATTTTAACTGTGAAGAGATCATCTCGCGCAAAGAACAGCGCAAGATGGATGCCTTCATTCAATATGGAATTGTCGCTGGCGTTCAGGCCATGCAGGATTCTGGCCTTGAAATTACGGAAGAGAACGCAACCCGTATTGGCGCCGCTATCGGCTCCGGTATTGGCGGTCTTGGCCTGATTGAGGAAAACCATACATCGCTGATGAATGGTGGCCCACGTAAGATCAGCCCATTCTTCGTTCCGTCAACGATTGTTAACATGGTGGCAGGTCACCTGACCATCATGTTCGGTCTTCGTGGTCCAAGCATTTCTATCGCCACCGCCTGTACCTCCGGCGTGCATAACATCGGCCAGGCCGCACGTATCATCGCTTACGGTGATGCAGATGCGATGGTTGCTGGCGGTGCAGAAAAAGCCAGTACCCCACTGGGTGTAGGCGGCTTCGGTGCGGCGCGTGCGCTTTCAACCCGCAACGATAACCCTCAGGCGGCGAGCCGTCCGTGGGATAAAGACCGTGATGGTTTTGTGCTGGGCGACGGTGCAGGCATGATCGTGCTGGAAGAGTACGAACATGCTAAAAAACGTGGCGCGAAAATCTATGCTGAAATCGTTGGTTTCGGTATGAGTAGCGATGCTTACCACATGACGTCTCCTCCAGAGAACGGTGCAGGTGCTGCGCTGGCGATGGAAAACGCGCTTCGCGATGCAGGTATTACCCCTGCACAGATCGGCTACGTGAACGCCCACGGGACGTCTACGCCAGCTGGCGATAAAGCAGAAGCCCAGGCGGTTAAGTCCATCTTCGGCGACGCGGCCAGCCGCGTGATGGTGAGCTCCACCAAATCCATGACCGGCCACCTCCTGGGTGCGGCAGGCGCGGTAGAGTCTATTTACTCTATCCTTGCGCTGCGCGACCAGGCCGTACCGCCAACCATCAACCTGGATAACCCGGATGAAGGTTGCGATCTGGACTTCGTTCCACACGAAGCGCGCCAGGTCAGCGGTATGGAGTACACCCTGTGTAACTCCTTCGGCTTCGGGGGCACCAACGGCTCTCTGATCTTCAAAAAGGTCTGAGTCTGTTTGCCGCAAGGCACTAAAAAAGGTCCGCTTGTCGGGCCTTTTTTATTAAGGGAAATCCCCTTGTCTGGCGACAGGCATCCTGCCAGACTGAGCCTCCATGCATAAGGAGCCACCATGTTTTTAATCAATGGCCTTGAGCAGAATCAGCTGCCCGCAAGCGACAGGGCGACGCAGTTTGGTGACGGCTGTTTCACCACGGCGCGAATTGTTAACGGCGCTGTGAGCCTGCTTGATGCGCATATTCGTCGCCTGCAAAGTGCCTGTGAAACGCTGCTGATCCCCTTTACGCAGTGGGATATTCTCGAAAGCGAGATGCGCCAGCTGGCCTTCGCAAAACCGAGTGGCGTACTGAAAGTGATCATCAGCCGCGGCAGCGGTGGCCGGGGTTACAGCGGTTCTGCCTGCCATCATCCCACGCGCATCCTCTCCCTGTCAGATTACCCCGCGCATTATGAGCGCTGGCGGCATGAGGGCGTTACGCTGACGCTCAGCCCCGTTCGCCTGGGCCGTAACCCGATGCTGGCAGGGATAAAACATCTCAACCGTCTTGAACAGGTGCTCATCCGTACTCATCTTGAGCAGACGGACGCCGATGACGCGCTGGTCCTTGACAGCGAAGGGTTCATTACGGAATGCTGTGCGGCTAATTTATTCTGGCGGCAGGGCAGTGATGTCTTCACGCCTTCACTGGAACAGGCGGGCGTCAAGGGTATTATGCGGCAGTTTTGTTTACAGCTTTTGGCACGCTCCGGCTATAACGTTGTCGAAGCCAGCGTGAAGGAAGCGGCGCTGCTGTCTGCCGATGAGGTCGTTATATGTAACGCCCTGATGCCGGTTGTGCCCGTTCGGGCCTACGATCGGCAGCGCTGGTCGTCCCGTGAGCTGTTTCAGTTTTTAGCCCCGTTATGTGAGCAAACCAGAAAGTCATGAAGAAAATGTTGCGCTTTGTCCTCCTCCTCATCGTTGTGCTGGGTATCGCTGGCGGCGCGGGAGTGTGGAAAGTTCGCCAACTGGCGGACAGTAAAATCCTGATTAAAGACGAGACGATTTTTACCCTGAAAGCCGGTACCGGTCGTCTGGCCCTGGGTGAACAGCTTTACGCTGACAAAATTATCAACCGTCCGCGCGTTTTCCAGTGGCTGCTGCGCGTTGAGCCGGAGCTTGCCCACTTTAAGGCCGGAACTTATCGTTTCACCCCCGGGATGACCGTGCGGGAGATGCTTCAGCTGCTGGAGAGCGGTAAAGAGGCCCAGTTCCCGCTGCGTTTTGTTGAAGGGATGCGCCTGAGTGATTATCTCAAACAGCTGCGTGACGCGCCGTACATCAAGCACACGCTGAAAGATGACCGTTATGAGACGGTGGCCGAGGTGTTGAAATTCGACCATCCGGAATGGGTGGAAGGCTGGTTCTGGCCGGATACCTGGATGTACACGGCAGGGACGACTGACGAGGCGATCCTGAAACGTGCGCACAAAAAAATGGTTGCGGCGGTTGAGTCGGCCTGGAGCGGCCGAGCGGATGGCCTGCCTTATAAAGATCAAAACCAGTTCGTGACGATGGCCTCGATCATTGAGAAAGAGACTGCCGTAGCGGCTGAGCGCGACAAAGTGGCCTCGGTGTTTATCAACCGCCTGCGCATCGGGATGCGTCTGCAAACTGACCCGACAGTCATCTATGGAATGGGCGAGCGCTACACCGGCAAAATTTCCAAAAAAGATCTTGAGACCCCGACGGCGTATAATACCTACCAGATTAGCGGTTTGCCGCCAGGTCCGATTGCCACGCCGGGCGAAGCATCGCTTCGCGCCGCGGCACATCCGGCCAAAACGCCGTATCTCTATTTTGTGGCTGATGGAAAAGGCGGTCATACCTTTAACACGAACCTTGCCAGCCATAATCGTTCCGTTCAGGACTATCTGAAGGCACTTAAGGAAAAAAATGCGCAGTAAATACATTGTCATTGAGGGACTCGAAGGGGCGGGGAAAACCACGGCCCGTAACGTGGTGGTTGATACCCTGAATACGCTTGGTGTGGCGGATATCGTCTTCACCCGTGAGCCTGGGGGAACGCAGCTGGCAGAAAAACTGCGCAGCCTGGTGCTGGACATCAAATCCGTGGGCGACGAGGTAATCAATGATAAAGCCGAAGTGCTGATGTTCTACGCGGCACGCGTACAGCTGGTGGAGACGGTGATTAAGCCTGCCCTGGCGGACGGAAAATGGGTCATTGGCGATCGTCACGATCTCTCGACGCAGGCCTATCAGGGCGGCGGTCGCGGCATTGACCAGACGATGTTAGCCACCCTGCGCGACGCGGTACTGGGCGATTTCCGTCCCGACCTGACGCTGTATCTTGACGTTACGCCGGAGGTGGGCCTCAAACGCGCCCGCGCCCGCGGCGAGCTGGACCGCATTGAGCAAGAGTCCTTCGACTTCTTTAACCGTACGCGCGCGCGCTATCTTGAACTGGCCGGGCAGGATAAGACGATCCGTACCATTGATGCAACGCAATCTCTGGACGACGTAACGCGTGCTATCCAACAAACGGTGACCACCTGGCTACAGGAGCAGCAGGCATGAAATGGTACCCATGGCTGCGCCCGCATTTTGAACAGCTGATTAGCAGCTATCAGGCAGGGCGGGGGCATCATGCGTTACTGATTCAGGCTTTACCTGGTATGGGTGATGATGCGCTAATTTACGCCATTACTCGCTTTCTGATGTGTCAAAAGCCGCAAGGGCATAAAAGCTGCGGCCAGTGTCGTGGCTGCCAGCTGATGCAGGCTGGCACGCATCCTGATTACTACACCCTGGAGCCTGAGAAGGGCAAAAACACGCTCGGTATTGATGCGGTGCGCGACGTCAGCGAAAAACTGTATGAGCACGCGCGGCTGGGCGGGGCAAAAGTGGTCTGGCTGAAGGATGCGGCGATCCTCACCGAGGCGGCGGCCAACGCTCTGCTCAAAACGCTGGAAGAGCCGCCGGAAAAAACCTGGTTCTTGCTGTCTTGCCGCGAGCCGGGCAGGCTGCTGGCAACGTTACGTAGCCGATGCCGTCTTCATCACCTCGCGGCCCCTCAGGAAGCCTGGTCGCTGGCCTGGCTGGAGCGAGAAGTGACAACGTCACAGAATGCCATGCTCTCCGCGCTGCGTTTGTGCAGCGGCGCGCCCGCAGCGGCACTGGCCCTGTTGCAACCGGATGTCTGGTCGCAGCGCGAGGCGCTATGCCGTGCCGTTGCGTCTGCCATAGACAGCGGTGACTGGCTGAGTTTACTGCCTGCGCTGAATGGCGATCAGGCCGCCGAACGCCTGCAGTGGCTGGCGACGCTTTTGCTGGACGCGCTGAAAATTCAGCAGGGAGCCACGCTTCTGACCAACCCCGATGTCTGGCCACTGGTGAACACGCTGGCCAATGGTCTTTCAGGCACTACGCTGCAGGCTATCCTTCATGATATCTGCCAGAGCCGCGAACATCTTTTAACCGTCACTGGCATCAATCGCGAACTGCTATTGACCGACCAGTTACTGCGTATTGAACACTACCTGCAACCCGGCATCACGCCGCCGGTTTCCCATCTCTGAGAGAGACATTATGTTTTTAGTCGACTCACACTGCCATCTTGATGGCCTGGATTATCAATCTCTGCATAAAGACGTGGATGACGTGCTAGCGAAAGCCGCCGCCCGCGATGTGAAATTTTGTCTGGCCGTCGCGACCACCTTACCGGGCTATCGTGCCATGCGCGACCTGGTCGGCGTTCGCGATAACGTGGTCTTCTCCTGCGGCGTTCATCCGCTTAATCAGGATGAAGAGTACGACGTAGAGGATTTACGCCGACTGGCGGCAGAAGAGGGCGTGGTCGCGATGGGGGAGACCGGGCTTGATTATTTTTACACGCCTGAAACTAAACCCCGTCAGCAGGCCTCGTTTCGCAACCACATCCGCGTGGGCCGCGAGCTGAACAAGCCGGTTATCGTTCACACCCGTGATGCGCGCGCAGACACCCTGGCGATCCTCAGGGAAGAAAAGGTGACGGATTGCGGTGGCGTACTACACTGTTTCACTGAAGACAGAGAAACGGCGGGTAAACTGCTTGATTTAGGATTTTATATTTCGTTTTCCGGGATTGTGACGTTCCGTAATGCTGAGCAGCTGCGTGACGCTGCACGTTATGTCCCGCTCGATCGCATCCTGGTGGAAACAGATTCTCCTTATCTGGCCCCGGTACCGCATCGAGGGAAAGAGAACCAGCCGGCGATGACGCGAGATGTGGCTGAGTACATGGCCGTTCTGAAGGGAGTCAGTATCGATGAACTGGCTCGCACCACGACGGAAAACTTTGCCAGCCTGTTCCACATCGACCCCGCCCGCCTGCAATCTCTCTGATACACCTGTTTTTTTTAGGCTCGTAATTAATAAGCAAAGCGAGTAAAGTTCACCGCCTAATTTGGGGCGGTGATGGTGTTTTTAGACACATCCAGAAACGCTTTTTGTAAATTACTGAAAGTTTTTTGACCGTCTTAAGCCGAAACGTGATAGCCGTCAAACAAACTCAGAGGGAATTATTTTACTCTGTGTAATAAATAAAGGGCGCTTAGATGTCCTGTCCACGGCGCGGTACTCCCCCCGGGCCAATGCGTGAAAGCGTAAAAAAAGCACAAATACTCAGGAGCACTCTCAATTATGTTTAAGAATGCATTTGCTAACCTGCAAAAGGTCGGTAAATCGCTGATGCTGCCAGTATCCGTACTGCCTATCGCAGGTATCCTGCTGGGCGTCGGTTCTGCAAACTTCAGCTGGCTGCCAGCCGTAGTGTCCCACGTGATGGCAGAAGCAGGCGGTTCTGTTTTTGCTAACATGCCGCTGATCTTCGCTATCGGTGTTGCGCTGGGCTTCACCAATAACGATGGTGTATCCGCTCTGGCCGCCGTTGTTGCTTACGGCATCATGGTGAAAACCATGGCGGTGGTTGCACCGCTGGTACTGCATTTACCTGCAGAAGAGATCGCTGCCAAACACCTGGCCGATACCGGCGTGCTCGGCGGTATTATTTCCGGTGCGATTGCAGCGTATATGTTTAACCGCTTCTATCGCATCAAGCTCCCTGAGTATCTGGGCTTCTTCGCGGGCAAGCGTTTCGTTCCGATTATCTCTGGTCTGGCCGCGATCTTCACTGGCGTGATTCTGTCCTTCATCTGGCCACCAATCGGTACTGCTATTCAGACTTTCTCTCAGTGGGCGGCTTACCAGAACCCGGTCGTGGCGTTCGGTATTTACGGCTTCATTGAGCGTTGCCTGGTGCCATTTGGTCTGCACCACATCTGGAACGTTCCATTCCAGATGCAGATTGGTGAATACACCAACGCTGCGGGCCAGGTGTTCCACGGTGATATCCCACGTTACATGGCGGGCGACCCAACTGCAGGTAAACTGTCTGGTGGCTTCCTGTTCAAAATGTACGGCCTGCCGGCGGCTGCGATTGCTATCTGGCACTCTGCGAAACCAGAGAACCGTGCAAAAGTGGGCGGTATCATGATCTCCGCGGCGCTGACCTCGTTCCTGACCGGTATCACCGAGCCGATCGAGTTCTCCTTCATGTTCGTTGCGCCGATTCTGTACATCATTCACGCGATTCTGGCGGGTCTGGCGTTCCCAATCTGTATCCTGCTGGGTATGCGTGACGGTACGTCCTTCTCTCACGGCCTGATCGACTTTATCGTTCTGTCCGGTAACAGCAGCAAGCTGTGGCTGTTCCCAATCGTGGGTATCTGCTACGCGCTCGTTTACTACACCATCTTCCGCGTGCTGATCAAAGCGCTGGACCTGAAAACCCCAGGTCGCGAAGATGCAACGGAAGACAGCAAAGCTGGCGCGACCAGCGAGATGGCTCCGGCTCTGATTGCAGCGTTCGGCGGTAAAGACAACATCACTAACCTGGACGCGTGTATCACTCGTCTGCGTGTGAGCGTTGCTGACGTAGCGAAAGTTGACCAGCCGGGTCTGAAAAAACTGGGTGCAGCGGGCGTGGTTGTTGCAGGTTCGGGTGTTCAGGCGATCTTCGGAACGAAATCCGATAACCTGAAAACCGAAATGGATGAGTACATCCGCAACCACTAAGTTGTGACCGGGGAGACTAAGGCAGCCGAATGGCTGCCTTTTTTATTGGCTTAGCCTGGGCGGGGAAGAGTAGATATAAAAAAGGGAGCCAGCAGGACTAATACCAGTCTGCGAAGCTCGGTGGAAGGAGCCGTTCACCTCAATACTCGCAGAATATACTGCGTTCGGGACCTGTGAACGGGATAAGGGGGCCACCGCGGCCCCCTTATCAATCCCCGCGGCCCCGCGAGAAATCGGTGCTTCGCACTGCGCTCACCTCCCGACCGGCTGCCTGCGGTCGGCTCGACTCGACGTCCTGTCTCGTTTCGCCTCTGGCCGCCATCCATGGCGTCCACCCCTTGTCCTCCGGCCTCCGGCTCGCCGATTTCAGCGGGGACTCAACACCAGTGCCATATTCAGGCGGCTAAGAAGGTTGAAGGGTTAAAGAAGTGGCGAAAAGTTGCGTTGAGCAGGTGGCAGAAATGCTTTGGTGAAAGGAAAAAGCCACTGCTGTAACACAGTGACTTTTAAGACTATCTACTTAGAAACTGTAACTTCCGCTCACGGAGAAGTTACGAGGCGCGCCATACACGCCGTATGTCCCCAGGTAGTCGTAGTACTCTTTGTCGAAGACGTTGTTCAGGTTGCCCTGGATGGCAAAGTTCTTTGTGACCTGATAGCGGGTGAACAGATCCACCACCGTGTAACCATCCTGCGTGATCTGGCTGATGCCGTTCTGCCCTGGGGTTTCAAAGTCATACCAGGTTTTGTTCTGCCACCGCGCGCCGCCGCCGACCGTCAATTCTGGCAGCATAGGCAGCTGGTAGCGGGTAAACAGCTTCAGCGTGGTGCGTGCCTGCTGTGGATTCACCGCGTTGCCGTCTTCATCTTCCGCGATATAGCGGCTGCCGCCGAAGGTCAGCTGCCAGTTATCGGTTAATGCACCGTTCAGTTCGAACTCCACGCCTTTACTCACGGTTCCGTCTACCGATTTATAGGCTGACTGGCCGCCGGAGCCAGGAATGGTCACGCCGGTATTGACTGCCACATTATCCTGCTCAATGCGGAACACTGACAGGCTGGCAGTCAGACGGGTGTTAAACCAGTCTCCCTTCACGCCGGCTTCGTAACTTTTGCCCGTGGTAGGATCGATAAAGTTGCTGTTGATGTCACGCTGGCCTGAAGGCTGGAAGATAGACGTATAGCTGGTATAAACCGACCAGGTATCATCGATATCGTAGATCAGCCCGGCGTACGGCGTGACGTCATGGAACTTCGCATCGCGGATTTCGTCCGGCTTGCGCTCCAGGTTGTATTTGGCGCTCCATTCGGTGTAACGCGCGCCGAGGATCAGGTGAAGCGGGTCAGCCAGCGACAGACGCGTTGCGGCATAGACCGACTTCTGGCGGATCACATCGCGCTGGTAAAGCGCGAAGCCAGACCAGGTCGGATCGGCCAGATTACCGTTGTAATCGTAGATGCTGCCGACATCCATCAGGCCGTAGTTATCGTTCACCGGATATGAGTTGTCGTAATTGTTGCGCTGGCGGCTGTAGCTGCCTCCCAGCATCAACTCATGCTGACGTCCCAGCAGGTCGTACCCACCGCGCACGAAAGCATCCACGGAATCCTGCTTACGCTCGCCCCGGTTCCAGCCGCCCCAGGCGCCCTGGAAGCTGGACGCATCGTACAGGCCGGTGGTTTTATCCGGATAACCATCGATATACATCAGCTTGCTGTCGAAGTTGGTCTCCGCATGCATGGCGTTAACCTTTGCTTCCCAGCCGTTATCGAAGCGTTGGGTCAGGTTAGCAAAGATTTTGGTGGAATCCTGATTCGAGTAGGTCCAGTCTGCAGCGGTGTTGAAGCCACGACGGAAATCCGTTTTGCTGCCGTCGCTGAACAGCGAAGGGAAACCGCCCCATGTTGGGCTGTCTTCTTCACTTTCCTGATAGTCATAACCCAGAGAGAGGGTGGTGGAGTCGGTCAGATCGGCATCAACCACGCCGTAGATGAATTTTTTGCGATAGTGGTTGCGCTCCACCCAGGAGTCGTTGTCCTGGTAGCCGGTGATGACGCGGCCACGCACGTTGCCGGATTCAGTCAAAGGTGCCTGCAGGTCAAGCACGTAGCGCTGCTTGTCCCAACTGCCGTAAGTGGCCGAGGCCGAACCTTTAAATTCTTTGCTGTCGGCGTGCTTGCGCACCATATTGACGTAAGCTGACGGGTTGCCCGTTCCGCTCATCAGGCCTGCCGCACCGCGCACCACTTCAATTTTATCGAAGATGGCCGTATCGCCCGCCGTATCGCCAAAGTTCCAGCGGTTATCAAGAAACGTCGGCATATCTTCGTAGGCGAAGTTGCTGATAAAGAAACCGCGCGCGTAATAGTTTGTCCGGCTGGTATCGATACGCGAAGCGCTCACGCCGGTGGTGTTATCCAGCACCTGACCGATAGTGTTCAGCTCCTGATCCTGCATACGCTGCTGGCTGATCACACTGACCGACTGCGGAATATCGCGAGGAACTAACAGCAGTTTGGTGCCGGTGGTGGTGGTTTTTACGCTGTAGTCCTGATCCTGTTCAGCGGACGGATCCTGTGCGTTATCGAATCCACCGTCTACTACCACGGTGTCTTCAGAAGAGGAGGCGGCGAAACTTACGGCTGGCGTCAATGCCATAGCAATGCAGGCTGCCAGCAACGACGGTGCGGCGGCAGGCTGGCGTTGCCCATCCCTGGTGTGATTAATGAAAGACATTATCAAACCCTTAATGAATGGTGAAAGTGGGTCGCGTCAGTCTCGCAAGCACGGGCTGACGTCGTTTTCTATGTTAAAAATGCGCATGAAAATGCAAATGCGAAATATACGCATTGTGATTAACGCTGTAAACAGATGTTTCGGAGGCAAATGAAATAATGTTTCAGACGTTTCTCGCCGGGGAGCGGTCATACTTCATGCAGCTGCGGTACATTAAGGAAAGAAATCGCGGGAGAAGGTTGAAAGGACAGGAGAAAGTCGCTCATACTCATCAACTGTAACGCACAGTATGAGACACAAAATGTGTGATTAGCGGATGCACCACGCCAGAGTAAACAAATAAGGACAAGGTCATGGCCGAAGAAACGATTTTCAGTAAAATTATCCGCCGCGAGATCCCGTCGGATATCGTCTATCAGGACGATCTGGTGACGGCGTTCCGGGACATTTCACCGCAGGCCCCAACGCATATCCTCATTATTCCCAATATTCTGATTCCTACCGTAAATGACGTCAAAACCGAGCACGAAGTGGCATTAGGCCGTATGCTTACGGTGGCCGCGAAAATCGCAGAGCAAGAGGGGATTGCCCAGGACGGATACCGTCTGATCATGAACTGCAATCGTCATGGCGGCCAGGAAGTTTATCATATCCATATGCATCTGCTGGGTGGACGTCCACTCGGCCCGATGCTGGCACATAAAGGTCTTTGATATGTTAAGAGGGCGTATTGCAGCGCTGATTATCGCAGTGCTGATAGCGGGGTGCAGCGCGCGTCCGGCGATCCCGGTCAGCGATGAACAGTCGCTGGTCATGGAGGCCTCGGTGCTTGCCGCAGGCATCACGGCGGAGCAGCCTGCGCTGACCATCAGCGAAATCCAGTCTTCTGCCTCCTCTACGCTCTTTAACGAAAGACACGAGCCGGTGACGGTGCATTACCGTTTTTACTGGTATGACGTTAGAGGTCTTGAAATGCACCCGCTCGAAGCGCCGCGCAGTGTGACCATTCCGGCGGGATCGTCGGTGACGCTCTATGGCAGCGCCAACTCATTGGGTGCGCATAAGGTGAGACTTTATCTTTACTTGTAAGGGGTAAACCTTGATTAAAAATATAAGCCGCTATGCGCTTGTGACCGCATTTGCACTTTTTCTTGCCGGTTGTGTAACGCGAACCGAAGAACCCGCGCCCGTGGACGAGGCGAAACCGGGAACTGAACAGCCGACGCCGCCAACGCAGCCGGTGCCAACGGTGCCATCTGTGCCAACTATTCCGGCGCAGCCAGGCCCGATTGAACACCCGGATCAAACCTCTCAGCCAACGCCGCGCGTGCGCCACTATGACTGGAACGGCGCGATGCAGCCGATGGTCGGCAAAATGCTGCAGGCTCAGGGCGTGACGGCGGGCAGCGTGCTGCTGGTAGATAGCGTGAACAACCGTACTAACGGCTCGCTGAATGCGGGTGAAGCGACGGAAACCCTGCGCAACGCTTTAGCCAACAACGGTAAATTTACGCTGGTCTCCTCGCAGCAGCTGGCGGTGGCGAAGCAGCAGCTTGGCCTGTCACCGCAGGACAGCCTTGGCTCGCGCAGCAAAGCGATCGGGATTGCCCGTAACGTTGGCGCACAGTATGTCCTGTATTCCAGCGCCACCGGCAACGTCAATACCCCGGCCCTGCAAATGCAGCTGATGCTGGTTCAGACAGGCGAGATTATCTGGTCTGGTAAAGGTGCCGTTTCGCAACAATAAGCCGACGCGTGAGGAAATTCTGACGCGTTATTTTCCTCAATACCGTCTTGTCGCGCCGCAGGCCCCTTCGGGGCTTGGCGGCGCGAGTTGCATGATTGAGCAGGGCGAACATCGTCTGGTTCTGCGCCAGCATCACGATGCCTCTGCGCCCGCCGCCCATTTTCGTCGTCAGTATCTTACCCTGAAACGCCTTCCGGCCGGACTCGTACCCGAACCCTGTTTTTTCAGCGAGGGCTGGATGGCCGTGGAGTATCTTGCGGGCGAGATCAAAACCACGCTACCGGATACCCCAACGCTTGCTGCTCTGCTGTATCATCTGCATCGTCAGCGACGGCTGGGCTGGCGCATCGCGCTTATGCCGCTGCTTGAACAATACTGGCAGCAGGCCGCGCCCGCGCGCAGAACGCCATACTGGCTGGCTCAGCTTAAAAAACGCCGTGCAAGAGGTGAGCCGCAGCCGTTGCGGCTCGCGCCGCTGCACATGGATGTTCACGCGGGCAATATCGTTCACACGGCGGCAGGGGAAAGGCTCATCGACTGGGAATATGCCGGAGATGGGGATGTCGCGCTGGAGCTGGCTGCCGTCTGGACACCGGACAAGGCCGCGCGGGACGCGCTCATTGCGGCCTATGCCGAACAGGCGCAGATGGACCCCCGGACGCTGGCGCGCCAGGTCAGCCGCTGGCGGCCATGGGTATTGATGCTGATGGCGGGCTGGTTTGAGGTGCGCCTTGCGCAGACGGGCGACAAACAATTTATTACGCTGGCAGATGATGCCTGGCGTCAGTTAAACACTAAAGGATAAGAGAGGTTCGTGTGGGTCCAGTGATGTTGGATGTCGAAGGGTTTGAGCTGGATGCGGAGGAGCGCGAGATCCTGGCGCATCCGCTGGTGGGCGGCCTGATTCTGTTTACCCGCAACTATCACGATCCGGCGCAGTTGCGCGAACTGGTGCGCCAGATCCGAGCGGCATCGCGTAACCGGCTGGTGGTGGCGGTCGATCAGGAAGGAGGGCGCGTACAGCGCTTCCGCGAGGGATTCACCCGCTTACCGGCTGCACAGTCTTTTGCTGCGCTGCTTGGCACCGAAGCGGGCGGGAAACTGGCGCAGGACGCCGGTTGGCTGATGGCAAGCGAAATGATTGCCATGGATATCGACATTAGCTTTGCGCCGGTGCTGGATGTGGGGCATATCAGCGCCGCTATCGGCGAACGCTCGTACCATGAGGACCCGCGCATTGCCCTGGCAATGGCCACACAGTTTATTGACGGTATGCACGACGCGGGCATGAAAACCACCGGCAAACACTTCCCGGGACACGGCGCGGTAACGGCTGACTCACACAAAGAGACGCCACGCGATCCTCGCCCTGAAGCGGAGATCCGCGCCAAAGATATGTCCATCTTCCGCTCGCTCATCACTGACAATAAGCTGGATGCGATTATGCCTGCGCATGTGATCTACAGCGATGTCGATCCGCGCCCGGCGAGCGGTTCCCCGCACTGGCTGAAAACCGTCCTGCGTCAGGAGTTGGGCTTCAACGGCGTGATTTTCTCGGATGATTTGTCCATGGAAGGGGCGGCAATCATGGGCAGCTATGCGGAACGCGGGCAGGCTTCACTGGATGCAGGTTGCGATATGATCCTGGTCTGTAATAATCGTAAAGGAGCGGTCAGCGTGCTGGATAACCTGTCGCCGATCAATGCCGAACGTGTTACACAATTGTATCATAAAGGTTCATTTAGCCGTCAGGAGTTGATGGACTCGGCGCGCTGGAAGACGGTCAACGCGCAACTTGAAGCGCTCAACGAGCGCTGGCAGGCCCATAAAGCAGGCCTGTAATCACTCCCGTAAGGCGTAGCAAGGTGGGAAGACAATGATCATCTATTTACACGGTTTTGACTCAAACAGCCCAGGTAACCATGAGAAGGTACTGCAGCTGCAGTTTATCGATCCGGACGTCCGGCTGATTAGCTACAGTACCCGCCACCCTAAACATGATATGCAGCATTTGCTCAAGGAAGTGGACAAAATGCTGCAACTCAACGTTGACGAGCGTCCGCTGATTTGCGGCGTCGGGCTGGGAGGCTACTGGGCAGAGCGCATTGGATTTTTGTGCGATATTCGTCAGGTCATTTTCAATCCAAACCTGTTCCCGAACGAGAACATGGAAGGCAAGATTGACCGCCCGGAGGAATACGTCGATATCGCGACGAAATGCGTCAGTAATTTCCGTGAAAAGAATCGCGATCGTTGTCTGGCGATCCTCTCGCGTCATGACGAAGCGCTGGACAGCCAGCGTTCAGCGGAGATGTTGCATCACTTCTATGAGATCGTCTGGGACGATGAACAAACCCACAAGTTCAAAAACATCTCCCCGCATCTGCAGCGCATAAAAGCCTTCAAAACGCTGGGCTAACCAGCCCTCTAAAAGCCTCAGGCCCGGTCGCGAAAGCGTGCCGGGCTTTCTTTTTTGTCAGACTTGTCTACTTTTAAGCCATCAAAACTTGATGCATATCAATTTTGGTATGACCAATGCGCCTGACGTGTTATCCTCAATGCACTTGAATGGTTTCAGTGCTGTAACCTGTTGTTAATTAAGGGTTATTTTCATAACTTTTAATTAACAATTGGTTAATAATTTAGGGGGTCGCGTTGACTACACCATTGAAAAAAATAGTGATTGTAGGCGGTGGTGCTGGCGGGCTGGAGCTGGCGACGCAGCTGGGCAAAAAGCTGGGTCGCGGTAAGAAAGCCAAAATTACGCTGGTAGATCGTAACCACAGCCATCTGTGGAAACCGCTGCTGCACGAAGTGGCGACCGGTTCGCTAGATGAGGGCGTGGATGCGCTGAGCTATCTGGCACACGCGCGTAATCATCATTTCCAGTTCCAGCTGGGATCCGTGGTGGATATCAACCGTGAGAGCAAAACCATTACGCTGGCTGAGCTGCGCGACGACAAAGGCGAACTACTGGTTCCTGAGCGCAAGCTGCCGTATGACACACTGGTCATGGCGCTGGGCAGTACATCGAACGACTTCAATACGCCGGGCGTGAAAGATCACTGCATCTTCCTGGACAACCCGCATCAGGCGCGTCGTTTCCATCAGGAAATGCTCAATCTGTTCCTGAAATACACCAATAACCTGGGTGCCAACGGCAAGGTTAACATCGCGATTGTGGGCGGGGGCGCGACGGGCGTTGAGCTGTCTGCTGAACTGCACAACGCGGTGAAACAGCTGCACAGCTACGGCTACAAAGGCCTGACGAACGATGCGCTGAACGTGACGCTGGTTGAGGCGGGCGAACGCATTCTGCCGGCGCTGCCGCCGCGCATTTCCGGCGCAGCGCACAGCGAGCTGACCAAACTCGGCGTACGCGTGCTGACGCAAACCATGGTCACCAGCGCCGATGCGGGCGGCCTGCACACCAAAGACGGCGAGTACATCGAAGCGGATCTGATGGTCTGGGCGGCAGGGATTAAAGCGCCTGATTTCATGAAAGATATCGGCGGGCTGGAAACGAACCGTATTAATCAGCTGGTGACGGAGCCTACGCTGCAAACCACGCGCGATCCGGACATTTACGCCATCGGCGACTGTGCCTCCTGCGCGCGCCCGGAAGGCGGGTTCGTTCCTCCGCGTGCTCAGGCCGCGCACCAGATGGCAAGCCTGGTGCTGCACAACATCCTGGCGCAGCGTAAAGGCAAACCGATGAAGGCGTATGTCTACAAAGACCACGGCTCTCTGGTGTCGCTCTCTAACTTCTCGACCGTCGGCAGTCTGATGGGTAACCTGATGCGTGGCTCGATGATGGTAGAAGGGCGCATTGCGCGCTTTGTGTATATCTCACTTTACCGTATGCACCAGATTGCGCTGCACGGCTACTTCAAAACCGGCCTGATGATGCTGGTTGGACGCATCAACCGGGTTATTCGCCCGCGTCTGAAGCTGCACTAATCGTATTATCCCTCCGGGTCCTCCGGAGGGATTTTTTAGCATATCATGCTGTCCAGTGCCCTTCAGGCGCTTAAGAGTTCTCCTAAATCCGATATATCCCTCCTGCACACCGCGTTTTTACGCCTTTGTCTTATTGGCGAGTCCAGCCATTGATTGCAAAATTGTTACCAATAGCAACAAAGGAGGATGTCCCGTGAATAAATCAATGTTGGCGGGTATAGGGATTGGCGTAGCGGCTGCGTTAGGTGTGGCTGCGGTTGCCAGTCTCAACGTGTTTGAACGTGGCCCGCAGTATGCGCAAGTGGTTTCCGCAACGCCCATTAAAGAGACGGTCAAAACGCCCCGTCAGGAGTGCCGCAACGTTGCGGTTACCCACCGTCGTCCCGTACAGGATGAAAACCGTATTGCCGGTTCTGTTCTCGGCGCGGTTGCAGGCGGCGTGATTGGCCATCAGTTTGGTGGCGGTCGCGGTAAAGACGTGGCTACCGTTGTCGGCGCGTTGGGCGGTGGCTATGCAGGGAATCAGGTGCAGGGTGCGATGCAGGATAACGACACCTACACCACAACCCAGCAGCGCTGTAAAACTGTCTATGACAAATCCGAGAAAATGCTGGGTTACGATGTCACCTACAAAATCGGCGACCAGCAGGGCAAAATCCGCATGGATAAAGACCCCGGCACCCAGATCCCGCTGGACGGAAATGGTCAGCTGATCCTGAACAACAAAGCGTAAAAAAGATCTTCTCTGAACTTAGCTCCTCACGCGCTCAGGCTGAGGAGCTTTTTTTTGGCACGATATTCATTAAGCCATCTGCCACAACACCCGCACGGCCAGGCATATTAATACCCGGGGTCGGTTGCCCCGTAGCATCCTTGAACTCGTTGACGACGTGGGAAAGAAGAAAACAGAAAGGGCGGAGAACCGCCCTTAAGATTACAGCTTGAGAAGTTCAGGCCACAGGCGCAGCGTGGTCTGGGTGATGCTTTGCAGTTTTTCCAGGCCAGCGCCTTCGCGGGCGCTGATCGACATGCCCTGCAGAATGCAGCTTAAGTATTGCGCCAGCGCCTGCGGGCGGCAATGCGCGGGGATCTCGCCGCGCTGCTGGCGCTGGGCAAGGAACGTGCTCAGCGTCTCCTCTTGCATCGCATGGCGCGATTTCACCGTATTGGCGATCTCTGTAGACGAGGCCGCGAGGGTGGCAGAGGTGTTGATCATAAAACACCCGGCAGGGGTCTCTTTGCTGGTGAAGCAGGTGGCGATGGCAGTGAAGTAATCCCGCAGCGCCTGCTCAACGGATTTTTCTTCACAGAACAGCTGCGCTTCGTACTTCGCCGCAAAACGGGAGATGTATCGATCCAGAACCGCCCGGAACAGCCCCTCTTTATTCGTAAACTCCGCGTACAGCGTCGGCGCTTTGGCTCCGGTAGCTTCCACCAGGTCCGAAAGCGACGTTGCCTCGTACCCGTGCTGCCAGAAGAGCGTCATGGCCTTATCCAGCGCCGCATCCCTGTCGAACACTTTTGGTCGGCCACGGCTTTTCTTCGCACAACTCGTGACATCGGTTGTCATTGCCGTTGGTCCTCTGTTGATTTGTTGAATGACCATTATAAAAATAAACCACAGCCGGGACCAGCGCTGTTTGCTTAAAAATAAATTAATCCTATCGATATGAATAATAACGGAATTTAAATTTATTTAATGGTCGTTATAAAAATGGGTTGACGTGTGACCAGGATCACATCTATCATTTAACTATCGATCGTTAAGTAAATAACTTGCGACATCAATTCATCTGCCTAAAGGTATAAAAACATGAAAAACGTTAAAACCCTCATCGCTGCCGCTGTTCTGAGTTCACTCTCTTTCGCAAGCTTCGCCGCTGTTGAAGTGCAATCCACCCCTGCTGACCAGCAGAAAGTGGGCACCATCTCCGCGAATGCCGGGACTAACCTGGGTTCACTGGAAGATCAGCTGGCGCAAAAAGCGGATGAAATGGGTGCAAAATCTTTCCGCATCACCTCAGTGACCGGTCCTAACACCCTCCACGGTACTGCGGTCATCTACAAATAAGCCTGGCTAAACCCTCATTTATGCCACTGCTATAAAAAACGCCCTGCATATGCAGGGCGTTTTTCGTTGGGTCTTACATCGACTGTTGCGCAATATTGTGGTGCCGCGTGACGTCAGTCGGCATGCCTGAACGTACCTCCATGGCTCTCGCCATCACGGCCTCATCGGTGCTGGCATTCGTTTTAAAACTCACCATCGCAGCATTCAGATTGATGGGCAGGGTTTGCGGATCGTCACCTATGTTTTTCGATAACGGCTGATGGATTTCGACCAGCCGCACGCCGCCAGGCTCCTCAGAAACCTTAATCGGCGTATTAATGATATTCACTTTGGTGCCCGGCGTGATCTTGCTATAAAGCGTCTTGATGTCGTCATCGCGAAGGCGAATACAGCCGGAGCTGACGCGCATCCCAATACCGAAATCCGCATTGGTTCCATGCAACAGATAGACACCGCCGTAGGCGGCGAGGCGGATCGCGTGATGTCCCATGGGGTTATCGGGCCCTGCCGGCACAACCGCCGGAAGCTCGATACCCTGCGCTTTGTAGCGGGCGCGAATATTGGCCGTTGGCGTCCACGTCGGGTTTGCCCGTTTATCGGAGACGGTGGTCACCATCGTTGGGGTGAGCGTGTCGCCGCCCAGCTGCCCAATGCCGATAGGATAGACGGTCACTTCGTTTTTACCCGGTGGATAATAGTAAAGCCGAAGCTCAGCAAGGTTGATCACGATCCCCTCGCGCGGCGCATCCGGCAGCAGCGTCTGGAGCGGGATCGTCAGCACGCTGCCGGCACGAGGCACATAAGGATCTACGCCGGGGTTAGCCTGAAGCAGCGCCAGGAACCCAACGTTATATTTTTTAGCAATCGCCTCAAGCGAACCGCCATTATTTTCCACGACGTGAAAACGATTTTCCCCGACAAGTTTGCTGCCAGGAGGCGGGAGAGGCCAGGTGTTTGCCCGGGCGGGTAACGCAATGGCTACCGTTGCGATCAGCGCAGACAACGTAATCCAGCGGATAAGACGCGAAGAGATCATCATCACCATAATCCATATAAATGATAAGGTTATTATTTTATAAGCTGTGAATCATAATTATGGGCAATGGGTGTGTCGGGAAGATCGGGCGAAGTGCAAAGAGTTTGTAAATTGTCGCTCCCGGCAGCGTTGCGCTACCGGGAGCCTGTGATGCCGGTCAGGCGATGGCGTTCTCTTCAAGCTGACGCATAAAGTTACGGACCCACTCCATGCGGTTCTTACGCTCGGCCAGCTCCTGCGTAAAGCGCAGACGCGTTGGGCCATCCAGACGGAAATGCTGAGGCTGTTTTTGCAGCAGGCCGATCAGCCACATCGGATCGACATGGTTTTTCTCGGCAAACTCAATCATCCCGCCTTTCTCATTGCCCTCCAGCTTGCGAATGCCCAGCTTTTGCGCCTGCTGACGCAGACGGGCGATGTCCAGCAGGTTGCGCGCGGCGTCCGGCAGCAGGCCAAAGCGGTCGATCAGCTCGACTTTGATCTCTTCCAGCTCGCCTTCATTTTTCGCGCTGGCAATACGTTTGTAGAACGACAGGCGGGTATTCACGTCCGGAATAAAATCATCCGGCAGCAGGGACGGCATCCGCAGCTCGACTTCGGCTTGCTGGCTGGTTAAATCTTCCAGCGACGGTTCCCGACCGGCCTTCAGCGCATCGACGGCGTTTTCCAGCAGCTCCATATACAGCGAGAAGCCGATGGTTTCCATCGATCCGCTCTGATCTTCGCCCAGCAGTTCGCCCGCCCCGCGGATCTCGAGGTCGTGCGTTGCCAGCGCGAACCCGGCGCCGAGATCTTCCAGCGAGGCGATGGCTTCCAGACGCTTTTGCGCGTCGGTGGTCATCGCCTTCGGATGCGGCGTCAGCAGCCATGCGTAGGCCTGATGGTGCGAACGGCCTACGCGGCCACGTAACTGGTGAAGCTGCGCCAGGCCAAAGTGATCCGCCCGTTCAATGATGATGGTATTGGCGGTAGGAATGTCGATGCCGGTTTCAATAATGGTGGTACAGACCAGCACGTTAAAGCGCTGGTGGTGGAAATCGTTCATCACGCGTTCCAGCTCGCGCTCGCGCATCTGCCCGTGGCCGATGGCAATACGCGCCTCCGGCACCAGCTCCGCCAGCCTGTCGGCGGCTTTCTGAATATTTTCCACGTCGTTGTAGAGGTAATACACCTGGCCGCCGCGCAACACTTCGCGCAGGATCGCCTCGCGGACCACCAGATTATCGTACTCCCGCACGAAGGTTTTCACCGCCAGACGGCGCGCCGGAGGGGTGGCGATAATCGACAGATCGCGCATGCCGCTCATCGCCATATTCAGCGTACGCGGGATCGGCGTTGCGGTCAGGGTCAGAATATCGACGTCCGCGCGCATCGCTTTGATCCGCTCTTTGTGACGCACCCCGAAGCGGTGTTCTTCGTCGACGATCAGCAGGCCCAAATCTTTCCACTTCACGTCGCTTTGCAGCAGCTTGTGCGTGCCGATCAGAATGTCGATCTTGCCTTCGCTTGCCTGCTCCAGAATGCTCGTCTGCTCTTTGGCACTGCGAAAACGAGACAGCATTTCGATACGCACCGGCCAGTTGGCAAAGCGGTCGCGGAAGTTGTCGAAGTGCTGCTGGGCCAGAAGGGTGGTAGGGACCAGCACCGCCACCTGCTTGTTGTTCTCTACGGCGAGGAAGGCCGCGCGCATCGCCACTTCCGTTTTGCCGAAGCCCACGTCGCCGCAGACCAGCCGGTCCATCGCCAGCGGCTGGCACATATCGCTCAGCACGGCGTTAATGGCCTGCGCCTGATCCGGCGTGGTTTCGAACGGGAAGCTGTCACAGAACAGCTGATACTGCTCTTTGTCATGCTTAAAGGCATAGCCCTCTTTGGCCGCACGCTGGGCGTAGATATCCAGCAGTTCAGCCGCCACGTCGCGAACTTTTTCCGCCGCTTTCTGGCGCGCTCGCGCCCAGGCATCGCCGCCCAGCTTATGCAGCGGGGCGTTATCTTCCGCACCGCCCGCATAGCGGCTGATCAGATGCAGGGACGATACCGGCACGTACAGTTTGGCGTCGTTGGCATAGGTCAGCATCAGGTATTCACCTTTGATGCCGCCCGCCTCCAGCGTCGTCATCCCCTGATAGCGCCCGACACCGTGCTCAAGGTGAACAATCGGCTGACCCGGGTGCAGCTCCGCCAGGTTACGGATCAATGTGTCCGGGTTGATGGTACGGCGGCTGTCCTGGCGGCGGCGCGCAACGCGCTCTCCGAGCAGGTCGCTTTCGCAGATCAGGGCGCGGTTGTTAAGCGTATCAATAAACCCGTGCTCGGCCGCGCCGATCATCAGATAACGGCCATTGCCGGTGGCTTCATCGAGTCGCAAAATGCGCTTTGGTGCCACCTTAATGCGGCTCAGTAGTTCGCCCAGCGCCTCGCGACGGCCTTCGCTCTCAACCGAGAACACCACCGGGCCGGTAAAGGACTCGAGGAACTTACGTAAATTATCGAGCGGCGATTTCTGCTGCGCCTGCACGGCGAGATCCGGCAGCGTCTTAAACGCGAGGTTCGTGTTGGCCGCTTTTTTCGCAAGCGAATCGGTTTTGAGCTGCATCCGTGGCCAGCGTTTTAGCTCGGCATTCAATTCATCGGTGCGTAGCCACAGCTTCTCGGGCGGCAGCAACGGGCGCATAGGATCCACACCGCGGTTTTCGAAACGGGCGCGGGTCTCGCTTTCAAACCGGCTGGCGCTGGCCTCAATATCGCCCGTATTCACGATCAGCGTGTTTTTCGGGAAGTAGCTAAACAGCGGCGGCAGCGGCTCGCTGAAGAACAGCGGCTGCCAGTATTCGATCCCGGCGGGCAGCGTGCCTTTACTGACCTGCTGATAAATATGTTCGGCGTCGCGCTTAACCTCGAACGTGTCTCGCCACTGGCTGCGGAACAACTCAATGGCGGTTTTATCCGTCGGGAATTCATGCGCCGGGAGCAGGTTAATCGCCTCAACTTCTTCCAGCGTGCGCTGGGTGTCGGCGTCGAATACGCGCAGGCTGTCGATTTCATCATCGAAAAAGTCCAGACGGTATGGCTGCTCGCTGCCCATGGGGTAGAGGTCAAGCAGCGCGCCGCGGGTGGCGTATTCCCCATGCTCCATGACCTGATCAACATGGCGATACCCGGCGTTGTCCAGCTGCGCGCGAAGGGCGTCGCGGGAGAGGCGCTGACCTTTTTTCATCATCAGGGCGTGGCCGTGAAGATAGCTGTGCGGGCAGACGCGCTGCATCAGCGTATTCACCGGCACAATCAGCACGCCGCGTTGCATGGTCGGAAGCTGATACAGCGTCGACAGGCGCGAAGAGATAATCTCCTGATGCGGCGAGAAGCTGTCATACGGCAGCGTTTCCCAGTCGGCCAGGCTAAACACCAGGCTGTCGGTGAACTGCCGGATTTCGTCATGCAGGCGCAGGGCATTTTGCATATCCGGCGCAACCAGGACTACTGGCCCCGGATGGCGCTCAGTGATTTCTGCCACCAGCGTGGCGCACGCCGCGCCCGTGAGTTCGCCCAGTTGGCGTTGGTCGCCCGCGTTGACAGGCAAGGAATAACGATCGTGTTCAGGCATGGCTTTGTCAGAGTCTCTTATGGATATACCAACAGTATTGGGGCATATCACTGATACGCAATGTCTTTATTATCCTCGATCGTTTTGCATAAGCAAATTGTAACCGCACGGGGTGCAAATTCGCCCCCGGAGAGGGGGCGAGAAGGGTATTAACGGGTGGCTGGCGCAGGGGAAAGCCGCGCGGGCGGGGAGAAGAACAGATCGCCAAAGAGCGCGGTGGAGAGCTTACGCACGCCCAGCCCCACCAGCGTGCAGGCGAGCAGGCTGGCAAAAGGATAGACCACAATCAGCGTCAGTTCGGCCCACACCGGCCAGTGACCCGCGTTCATCTCACCGATCAGAACCAGACTCAGTGCCTCGATCAAAATGCGGTGGGTGGTGTAAATCGCAATGGTGTTCGAGCCGACCACGTTGAGCAGGTTGTCGGGATGAACGGCATAGCGCTGTTCGACGCTGTAAAAGAGCTTCAGGATGACCAGGATCGACAGCAGCGAGAGGAACAGAGGGACGTTTGCAAACCACAGCACCACGGAGACCATAGCAAACGCCGCGATCGCCAGCCCGTAACGGCGCAGCTCCAGGCCCTTCATCCACGCCATCAGCTGCGCGCCGTACCACGCGCCCAGGCTGTAGTAAATCATGTTGCGCACCACGCTGTTCATGCCCCACCACGGCAGCGGCAGGAAGTTAATCGCCACGCTTGCCAGGGCGAGCAGGGCGAGCACCGGAAGCTTCCAGCGGCTCAGCAATTTACACAGCGTGAAATAGACCACCAGAGCGTACAGATACCACAGGCTGGTGCTGGCGGTCAGCATGCCGTGCAGGAAGCCCGATATCGAATCGGCATAGGCGGCGTTTGACGAGGTAGCGAGTTCACGCTCCGGCGCCAGCCAGGCATTCAGGTGGCTCAGCGCCTGCCACTGCAGCACGCCCCACAGCGCCAGCACCCAGACAATGCTCCAGATGCGCTTGTCGAGGCTGGTGCGCCAGTCCACTTCATCGATATAGCGGCGAATGAGATACCCGGAAATAAAGAAAAATACTGGCATACGGAAGGGCGCGAGATAAAGATTAAAATAGACCCAGCATTTGGCGATAAGGCCAGACAAGGGATGCTGAAGCCCGCTCAGGTGAGGATAAAAGGTGATGACCGAGTGATAGATCACCACCAGGCAGATGCACAGCCCCTTTATCTGGTTTATCCATAATGCTTTTTGTTTCATTGTTCGCGACTACCTTAATTGCCATAAACGAAGGCTCGATTGTGGTTAAGCGCTACTGGGATGTAATGGGTAAGAGTCTGTATCAGTACGTTTTTCGGAAAAGGTGGAGGAGGGCAGAAGGGCGTTCTACAACTAGCACTATGATTTATCTGAATTTTTCAGAAAAATGATTACCAAAGCTTACGGTTTCAGTCATTTACGCTTAGCGGATTCGCTTATATACTCGTGGGCCTGCTATCAGCAACCAGACGGATTTCATGTATCAACCTGTCGCACTTTTCATAGGCTTACGTTACATGCGTGGGCGCGCCGCGGACCGCTTCGGTCGCTTTGTCTCCTGGCTTTCGACTATTGGCATTACGCTTGGCGTGATGGCACTGGTGACGGTGCTTTCCGTCATGAACGGCTTCGAGCGCGAGCTGCAAAACAACATCCTGGGGCTGATGCCGCAGGCCGTTCTCTCGTCGACCAACGGCTCCGTTAACCCCCAGCAGCTGCCGGAAAGCGCGGCGATGCTGCAGGGTGTGACGCGCGTTGCGCCATTAACCACCGGTGATGTGGTGCTGCAAAGCGCTCGCAGCGTGGCGGTAGGCGTGATGCTGGGGATTGACCCGGCACAAAAAGACCCACTCACCCCTTACCTGGTTAACGTCAAACAGACCGATCTCGAAGCCGGTAAATACAACATTATCCTCGGCGAGCAGCTTGCCGGGCAGCTTGGCGTCAACCGCGGCGACCAGCTGCGCGTGATGGTGCCTTCTGCCAGCCAGTTTACGCCGATGGGGCGCCTGCCGAGCCAGCGTCTGTTTAACGTCATCGGGACCTTTGCCGCCAACAGCGAAGTGGATGGTTACCAGATGCTGGTGAACATCCAGGATGCCTCGCGCCTGATGCGCTACCCGACGGGCAATATCACCGGCTGGCGCTTGTGGCTCGATGCGCCGCTGAAGGTGGACACCCTCAGCCAGCAAACGCTGCCCGAAGGGACGAAGTGGCAGGACTGGCGCGACCGTAAAGGCGAGCTATTCCAGGCCGTGCGCATGGAAAAGAACATGATGGGGCTGCTGCTGAGCCTGATCGTCGCCGTGGCGGCGTTTAACATCATCACCTCGCTGGGTCTGATGGTGATGGAGAAACAGGGCGAAGTCGCGATTCTGCAAACCCAGGGGCTTACCCCACGCCAGATTATGGCGGTGTTTATGGTGCAAGGGGCCAGCGCCGGCATCATCGGGGCGCTGCTGGGCGCCGTGCTGGGGGCACTCCTTGCCAGCCAGCTGAATAATTTAATGCCGATTCTTGGCGCACTGCTTGATGGCGCGGCGTTGCCGGTGGCTATCGAGCCGTTGCAGGTGGTTGGCATTGCGCTGGCCGCGATGGCCATTGCGCTGCTCTCTACGCTTTATCCTTCCTGGCGCGCTGCCGCCACTCAACCCGCTGAGGCTTTACGTTATGAATAAGATCCTGTTGCAATGCGACAACCTGTCCAAACGCTATCAGGAAGGCACTGTGCAGACCGACGTGCTGCACAATGTGAGCTTCAGCGTGGGCGAAGGCGAAATGATGGCGATTGTCGGCAGCTCCGGCTCCGGTAAAAGTACCTTGCTGCATCTGCTGGGCGGGCTGGATACCCCTACCGAGGGGGATGTGATTTTTTCAGGCCAGCCGCTGAGCAAAATGTCCTCTACCGCGAAAGCGGAGCTACGCAACCGTGAGCTGGGCTTTATCTACCAGTTCCACCACCTGCTGCCGGATTTCACGGCGCTGGAAAATGTGGCGATGCCGCTGCTGATTGGCAAAAAGAAAGCGGCAGAAATCAACGCGCGTGCCAGCGATATGCTGAACGCGGTAGGGCTGGGGCACCGTGGTAATCACAGGCCGTCCGAGCTTTCCGGCGGTGAGCGCCAGCGTGTGGCGATTGCCCGCGCGCTGGTCAATAACCCGCGTCTGGTGCTGGCGGATGAACCGACGGGCAACCTTGATGCGCGTAATGCAGACAGCATCTTCCAGCTCCTGGGCGAACTCAACGCCTCGCAGGGGACCGCGTTTCTGGTGGTCACGCACGATTTGCAGCTGGCGAAGCGGATGGGCCGTCAGCTTGAAATGCGCGACGGTCATCTGAACGCTGAACTGACCCTGATGGGAGCGGAGTAATGGCTTCACCGTTATCCTTACTGATCGGTTTACGCTTTAGCCGCGGTCGTCGTCGCGGCGGCATGGTATCGCTGATTTCCGTGATTTCTACCGTGGGCATCGCGCTGGGCGTGGCGGTGCTTATCGTCGGCCTCAGCGCGATGAACGGCTTTGAGCGCGAGCTGAATAACCGCATTTTGGCCGTGGTCCCGCACGGCGAGATCGAGCCGGTTAACCAGCCATGGAACAACTGGAGCGATGCGCTCGCCAGAATGGAAAAAGTGCCGGGCGTTGCAGCGGCGGCCCCTTACATCAACTTCACCGGGCTGGTGGAGAGCGGGGTTAACCTGCGCGCCATTCAGGTGAAGGGCGTTAACCCGGCGCAGGAAGCGCGGCTGAGCGCGCTGCCCAGCTATGTCCAGAACGGCGCGTGGTCCAGTTTCAGGGCAGGTGAACAGCAGATTATCATCGGTAAAGGCGTCGCCGATGCGCTTAAGGTCAAGCAGGGCGACTGGATCTCCATCATGATTCCCAACGCCAGCGCGGACCATAAGCTGCAACAGCCTAAACGTATCCGTCTGCATGTGACCGGCATTCTCCAGCTCAGCGGTCAGCTGGACCACAGCTTTGCCATGGTGCCGATGGACGATGCTCGCCAGTATCTGGACATGGGCGACAGCGTGACGGGGATCGCCATTAAGGTGTACGACGTCTTTAACGCCAATAAACTGGTACGGGATGCCGGCGAAGTCACCAATAACTATGTCTATATCAAAAGCTGGATAGGCACTTACGGGTATATGTACCGTGATATCCAGATGATCCGCGCCATTATGTATCTGGCGATGGTGCTGGTGATCGGTGTGGCGTGCTTTAACATCGTCTCGACGCTGGTCATGGCGGTTAAAGACAAGAGCGGCGACATTGCCGTGCTGCGAACGCTCGGGGCAAAAGACGGTCTTATTCGCGCCATCTTTGTCTGGTATGGTTTGATGGCAGGGCTGTTTGGCAGCCTGTGCGGTGCGGCGATCGGGGTGGTGGTTTCTCTGCAACTGACGCCAATCATCAACGGCATTGAAAAGCTTATTGGTCACCAGTTCCTGTCGGGTGATATCTATTTTATTGACTTCCTGCCGTCTGAATTGCACTGGCTGGACGTTATTTATGTGCTGGTTACAGCACTTTTACTGAGTCTGCTGGCAAGCTGGTATCCGGCGCGTCGCGCTAGCCGAATTGATCCGGCGAGGGTATTAAGTGGCCAGTAATTACGTCATGGTCTGGTGAGCTTTGCCGCCAGATCAAAAGAGGAATGCGTTATGTATTATGGATTTGATATTGGCGGCACTAAAATTGCGCTGGGCGTGTTTGATAAAGACCTCAAGCTACAGTGGGAAACCCGTGTTCCCACCCCGCGCGAAAGTTACGACGACTTTTTAACAGCCATTGCCGCGCTGGTGGCGCAAGCGGATACCCGCTTTGGCGTCAAAGGCAGCGTCGGCATTGGTATCCCGGGGATGCCCGAAACGGACGACGGTACGCTGTATGCCGCCAACGTCCCCGCCGCCAGCGGCAGAACGCTGCGCACCGATCTCTCTGCTCTCCTTGAACGCGACGTGCGTGTAGACAATGATGCCAACTGTTTTGCCCTCTCCGAAGCCTGGGATGACGAGTTTCGCCGTTACCCACTGGTGATGGGGCTGATCCTCGGCACGGGCGTTGGCGGGGGGATCATCATCAATGGCAAACCCATAACCGGGCGCAGCTACATCACCGGCGAATTCGGGCATATCCGTCTGCCGGTGGATGCGCTAGACGTTGTGGGGCGTGATTTTCCGCTCACGCGCTGCGGCTGCGGCCAGCATGGCTGCATTGAGAACTATCTCTCGGGCCGCGGGTTTGCATGGCTGTATGAACACTTCTATCATCAGAAACTTGAAGCCCCCCAGATCATAACCTTGTGGGAGCAGGGTGATGCGCAGGCGCGGGAGCACGTCGAGCGCTACCTCGACCTGCTGGCGGTGTGTCTTGGCAATATCCTGACCATTGTCGATCCGGATCTGCTGGTGATTGGGGGAGGGCTGTCAAACTTTACCGCGATTACGGAACAGTTGTCCGGGCGACTGCCCCGACATTTATTGCCGGTCGCCCGCGTGCCGCGCATCGAGCGCGCACGGCACGGGGACGCAGGAGGCATGCGCGGAGCCGCATTCCTTCATCTCACCGATTAGTTTATGAGGTTACTATGCTGTCGCGTCGCTTAGGTCGACTCAGCCGTTTTCGCAAAAATAAACGCCGCTTACGTGAACGCTTGCGCCAGCGGATCTTTTTCAGAGACAGGATGATGCCAGAAGCGATGGATAAACCCAGAGTGGTGGTGCTGACCGGGGCGGGGATCTCCGCCGAATCCGGGATCCGAACCTTCCGCGCGGCGGACGGGCTGTGGGAAGAGCACCGTGTAGAAGATGTGGCGACGCCGGAAGGCTTCGCCCGCGATCCGGAATTAGTGCAGGCATTTTACAATGCCCGCCGCCGCCAGCTTCAGCAGCCGGAAATTGTACCGAACGCGGCGCATGTTGCGCTGGCGAAGCTGGAAGAGGCGCTGGGCGATCGTTTTCTGCTGGTGACGCAGAATATCGATAACCTGCACGAACGCGCCGGTAACAAGAACATCATTCACATGCACGGTGAATTACTCAAGGTGCGCTGCGCCTGGAGCGGCCAGGTGCTGGACTGGAAAGAGGACGTGCTGGACGATGACAAATGTCACTGCTGCCAGTTCCCGTCGCGACTGCGCCCGCATGTGGTCTGGTTCGGTGAAATGCCGCTGGGGATGGATGAGATCTACAGCGCGCTGGCGATGGCGGACGTGTTTATCGCCATCGGCACCTCCGGGCATGTTTATCCGGCAGCCGGATTTGTTCACGAAGCCCGGTTGCAGGGCGCGCATACGGTAGAACTGAATCTTGAACCCAGCCAGGTTGGCAGTGAGTTTGAGGAGAAGCACTACGGCCTTGCGAGTGAAGTGGTACCGGCGTTTGTAGACAAGCTACTCAAAGGGTTATAATAAAACGGGCAACCTTGCGTTGCCCGTTTTTGTTTGATTATCGACCCGCTTTCAGCTTCTGATAATACTCTTCGTAAAGGCGGCTCGCGTCGCCCACATCGTTCTGCCACTCTCCTTTGCTGATGGTGTCGGCATCCGGATAAAGTGATTTGTCATTTGCGACTTCCGGCTTCAGCAGCTTGCGTGCGGCCAGGTTTGGCGTTGGATAGCCAATGGTCTCAGCAACCTGTTTCGCCACGTCCGGGCGCAGCAGGAAGTTAATGAGCTTCAGGGCACCCTCAACGTTTTTCGAATTAGATGGTATCGCCAGGCTGTCCATCCAGAAGATCCCACCCTCTTCAGGCCAGACTACCTCCAGCGGCGTACCGGCCTGACGGGCGACGTACGCTGAGCCGTTCCAGACCATCCCCAGATTCACTTCGCCTTCCATATACGGGTTAGCCGGGTTATCTGAGTTAAACGCCGCGACGTTAGGCATCAGCTTTTTCAGCTCGTTGTAGGCGGCTTCAATCTCTTTCGGGTCGGTAGTGTTGCCGGAGTAGCCGAGTTTGCGCAGGGCAACCTGGAACACTTCGCGCGCGTCATCGGTCAGAAGCAGGCTGCTCTTGTATTCCGGTTTCCACAGATCCGCCCAGCGGGTCACGCTTTTGGGATCAAGCTCATCGCTGTTTACCCCGATGGCCGTTGCACCCCAGATGTAAGGGATCGAGTAATCGTTGTTCGGGTCAAACGGCTTATTAAGCATCTGCGGATCGAGGTTTGAAAAATTGCTTAGCTTCGTTTTGTCGATCTTCTGGATCATGCCCTCTTTGCGCATCTTATCGACGAAATAGGTCGAAGGAACCACCAGATCGTACGCACCCTCTTTATACGTTTTGAGCTTGGCGTACATGGTTTCGTTCGACTCATAGGTCGAGTAGATCACCTTGATGCCGGTCTCTTTAGTGAACTGCTCCAGCAGGCCTGGCGGCACATACTCGGTCCAGTTGTAGAAATAGAGCGTTTTGCTGTCATCAGCGTGCGCCGCACCCATTCCGAGCACCAGCGCCGCAGCGGCGAGCATTTTTTTCATTTCATTGTCCCCTGAGATTTTGTTTTATCACGCGCAATAAGCTGGCTGGCAATCACCAGGACCAGCGAGAGCACCAGCAGGATAGTCGCCAGCGCGTTCACCTCCGGTGAAACACCGACTTTCACCATTGAATAGATCTTCAACGGCAATATTTCATAGCTCGGCCCCGTCACGAAGGAGGAGACTACCACGTCGTCCATCGACAGGGTAAAGCTGAGCAGCCACCCGGCCGCAACGGCAGGCATCGCCAGCGGCAGGATGATTTTACGCAGGATTGTCATCTCGCTGGCACCCAGGTCTTTAGCCGCCTCCAGCATGCGCACGTCGAAGCCTTTCAGGCGCGCAAAGACGGTCACCACCACAAACGGCAGGCAGAAGGTGATGTGCGAGAACAGCAAAGACCAGAAGCCCAGCTGCACGCCCAACAGCATAAACAGTACCAGCAGCGAAATCGCCATGACGATGTCCGGCGACATCATCACCACAAACAGCATGCCGCTGACGAACGGCTTGCCGCGAAAACGGTAGCGATAAAGCGCCACGGCGGTGAGTGAGCCAATCAGCGTTGAGAAGGTGGCGGAAAAAATCGCCATCGTCAGCGAGTGCTGGGCGGCCTGTAACAGGCTGTCATTGTTCAACAGCAGGCTGTACCAGTTGGTGGTAAACCCCTTCCAGCCGATCCCGAAGCGCGAGCTGTTAAACGAATTCACGATCAAAATAATAATCGGAATATAGAGATAAGCATATATGGCGGTCATAAACCCGCCGCGAAGCAGTCGACCGATCATTCCAGCTCCACCCTTTTATTCAGCATACGCGACGCGCGCCAGTAGACCAGCAGCATCAGGCCCATCACCACCGTCAGCGTAATACTCGTTGCCGAGCCAAACGGCCAGTCGCGGATATTAAGGAACTGGCTCTTAATCACGTTACCAATCAGCAGGTTTTTTGCCCCGCCCATCAGGTCAGAGACGAAGAACAGGCCCATCGCGGGCAGCATCACCAGCAGGCAGCCGGCGACAATGCCCGGCATGGTCAGCGGAATGATGATGCGGATAAAGGTCTGCAGCTTACCGGCACCGAGATCCTTCGCCGCTTCCAGCAGAGGCTTATCCAGCTTTTCAATGCTTGAGTAGAGCGGCATCACCATAAACGGCAGCAGGATGTAGACCAGGCCGATGATGACCGCGCCCGGCGTATACATGATGCGGACAGGGGTATCGATCACCCCCAGCCACAGCAGGAACTCGTTGAGATAGCCTTTGGTGCTGAGGAAAATTTTCAGCCCGTAAATGCGGATCAACGAGTTCGTCCAGAACGGAACAATCAGTAAAAACAGCAGCAGAGGCCGCACCTTTTGCGGCAGCCGGGCCAGGAACCAGGCGAACGGGTAGCCCAGCACCAGACAGGCAACGGTGGCGATCAGCGCCATGTTGAGCGAGTGAAGGAGCACGTCAAAATAGAGCGGATCGAGCAGACGCGCGTAGTTATCCAGCGTAAAGACCAGCGTGACGAAGTGAGTATCGTCGCGGGTCAGGAAGCTGGTGGCGATAATCATCAGGTTGGGTAAAAAGACGAACAGCACAAGCCAACCGACGATCGTGGCAATCACCACCTTCTGGAATTTACTTGTGTTCTTCATCAGCCAGTACAACCTCCCAGCTTTCTACCCAGTTGATGACCATTTTCTGATCGAGGGAGTGGTCGAAGTCAGGATCGTCCTCGTTAAAGAACTCGCTGACCATCACCATCTTGCCGTTTTCCAGTTCCACCACGGATTCGAGCGTCATTCCTTTATAGTTGCGCTCGCGGATATAGCCAATTAAGCCTTCCGCCTCGGTGTTGTCGTGGATCTCATCGACGCGCAGGTCTTCAGGGCGCAGCAGGACGTTGAGCTTTTGGCCCCGCTCGACGGGGAAATTCACGGTGATATTGCACTCACGACCTTCCACACTGGCGCGTACACGCTGGTCGTCGAGACGTTCAATGACGGTTGCATCAAAGATATTGATTTCGCCAATAAAGCTGGCGACAAACAGGTTTTTCGGCTCTTCGTAGATCTCACGTGGGGTACCGTCCTGCTCAATTTTGCCTGCGCGCATCACCACGATGCGGTCGGACATGGTCAGCGCCTCTTCCTGATCGTGAGTGACAAAAACGAAGGTAATGCCGAGCTTTCGCTGCAGGGCTTTCAGCTCGTTCTGCATCTGCTTACGCAGCTTGTAATCCAGCGCGGACAGAGATTCATCCAGCAGAAGCAGGCGCGGTTTATTGACCACCGCCCGGGCAATGGCAACGCGCTGCTGCTGGCCGCCGGAGAGCTGGTGGGGTTTACGCTGGGCAAACTCTTCCAGCTGAACCATTTTCAGGGCCTCGTTGACGCGAGGAGGGATTTCGCCAGCGGGCGTTTTTTGCATCCGCAGGCCAAACGCCACGTTTTCGAACACGGTCATATGCGGGAATAACGCATAGCTTTGAAAGACGGTATTAACGTGACGATCTTCGGCAGGAACCTCGGTGATATCCTGGTTCTCAAGGTGAATATGGCCGCTATCGACGCTTTCCAGCCCGGCGATAAGGCGCAGGACGGTGGTTTTGCCACAGCCAGAAGGGCCGAGCAGCGTGAGAAACTCACCGTCTTTGATGGTCAGATTGAGATCGGAAATGACATCTTTACCATCGAAACTTTTACGAATTCGTTCCAGCTTCACCAGCGGTGAAAGGGAACGGGGTTGTGTTTTCAATTTTTGCGCTGTCCCATATGAACGCTTCAGGCAGCAGACCGAAGCGGGGTTTGTGTGTAACCACCTTGGTGACTCGTAATGAGGGCGGACATTCTACGGCAAACCCATTGAATCGCCAATCCTTCTCACTGATCCATAAGCTACATTTATTAACGTATAACGATACAAACGTAAAAAGTTCTCGTTTGCGGGATAAAAGTGACCTGACGCAATATTTGGGTTTTGATGCTTATTGATAATGTTGTCACAAAAAGTGAGGGTGACTGCATGGATAAATTACTTGAACGTTTTTTACAGTACGTTTCGCTGGATACCCAATCTAAACCGGGTGTCCGACAGGTGCCCAGCACCGAAGGCCAGTGGAAGCTATTAAACCTGCTGAAAGAGCAGCTTGAGGCGCAGGGGCTGGTCAACGTCACGCTCAGCGAGAAAGGCACCGTGATGGGCACGTTGCCAGCGAACATCGACGGGGATATCCCGGCGATTGGTTTTATCTCCCATGTCGATACCTCACCTGATTTTAGCGGTAAACATGTCAATCCGCAGATTGTCGAAAACTACCGCGGCGGGGACATTGCGCTGGGAATCGGCGATGAAGTGTTATCCCCGGTCATGTTCCCGGTGCTGCATCAGCTGTTGGGGCAGACCCTGATCACCACCGACGGCAAAACGCTGCTGGGGGCGGATGATAAAGCCGGTATCGCCGAAATCATGACGGCTCTGGCGGTGCTGAAGGAAAAAAACATTCCCCACGGTGATATTCGCGTGGCGTTCACGCCGGATGAAGAGGTCGGAAAAGGGGCCAAACATTTCGACGTCGAAGCCTTTAACGCCCAGTGGGCCTATACCGTCGACGGTGGCGGCGTGGGCGAAATGGAGTATGAGAACTTCAACGCGGCCTCGGTCACCATCAAAATCGTCGGTAACAACGTTCATCCCGGCTCCGCCAAAGGGGTGATGGTCAATGCGCTGTCGCTTGCCGCACGCATTCATGCCGAGGTTCCGGCAGAAGAAAGCCCGGAGATGACGGAAGGTTATGAGGGGTTCTATCACCTGACCAGCATCAAGGGTACCGTGGACAGCGCGCAGATGCACTACATCGTACGCGACTTTGACCGTAAAGCCTTTGAAGCCCGCAAGCGTAAGATGATGGAAATCGCTAAAAAGGTCGGCAAAGGGCTGCACCCTGATTGCTATATTGAGCTGATCATCGAAGACAGCTATTACAACATGCACGACAAGGTGATGGAGCACCCGCATATTCTCGACATCGCCCAGCAGGCGATGCGTGATTGCGACATTGAGCCGAATCTTAAACCGATTCGCGGCGGCACCGATGGCTCACAGCTTTCCTTCATGGGACTACCGTGTCCAAACCTGTTTACCGGGGGCTACAATTACCACGGCAAGCACGAGTTCGTCACGCTGGAAGGGATGGAAAAAGCGGTGCAGGTGATTGTGCGGATCGCGGAGTTGACTGCGAAACGGTAGGTGCTTTTAGCCGGGTGGCGGCTACGCCTTACCCGGCCTACGTTTATGGATTTTGTAGGCCCGGTAAGCGCAGCGCCACCGGGCTTTCAGGCAAGGAGCGCTCATGTCAAACTACCGTCGTCATTACGTCCCCGGCGGAACCTGGTTTTTCACCGTTAACCTGCAAAACCGCCAGAGCGATCTGCTCACCCGCCATATCCAAAGTCTGCGTGCTGCCACGGCAACGGTTAAACGTTCTAAACCCTTTCACATCAACGCCTGGGTCATCCTCCCGGAACACATGCACTGTATCTGGACCTTACCGGAAGGGGACTGCGACTTTTCCGGCCGCTGGCGCGACATTAAAAAGACCTTCAGCCGCAACATTGAGATGCGTCACATCTGGCAACCCCGTTTCTGGGAGCACACCCTGCGTAATGAGGAAGATTACCGGCGGCATATGGATTACATCTACATCAACCCGGTAAAGCATGGCTATGTCCGGCAGGTCGCCGACTGGCCGTTTTCAACCTTTCATCGTGATGTCGCCGAAGGGCTATATCCGGTGGACTGGGCGGGAGTGACAGACGATTTTATGGCGGGGGAGCGGAAGTGAAAAAAGCCGGGGGGCGGCTACGCCTTACCCGGCCTACAAAAGTACTACCCTGTAGGCCCGGTAAGCGCAGCGCCACCGGGCATAATCGCGACTCAGTCCTCAAAGAACCAATACCCGCTGTTCACCAGCGCGGACAGCATCGCAAGGAAGGAGGGATCTTCAAGCGCGTCACCGAAGATATCCGCCGTTAACACCATATGGCTGGCGATCGCCTCCAGGGCCGGACGGTGCGGGGAATCCAGCTTCTCGCCGTTGACGAAAACGTCCTCACCAATGCGCAGTACGCGTAAACCTCCCAGGCGAACCAGCTTGTCACCCTGTTGCAGCGCATCGTAAATTTCATCGGCCTGATACGGCGGCTCCGGCGGTGCGACGTCCAGCTCATGACGGGACTGGCTGACAAATTCGCCAAACCACTGCCTGAAATGTTCCGGCTCGTTGATCAGATCCAGCATCATGCCGCGCAGCTTATCCAGCTCCTCGGGCAGAATATCCGCCGGATGTTCACGCGCAGGCACATCCGGATCGCTGTAACGGTAGCTGCCCAGCTCGCGCTGTAAAACGTAGTCGGCAAAACCGCTGATCATCTCGCGACCGCTTGGCGCGCGGAACCCGACGGAATAGTTGAGCGAGTTTTCCAGGGAATAACCCTCATGCGGGAATCCCGGCGGAATATAGAGGATATCGCCCGGCTCCAGCTCTTCGTCGATGATGGCCTCGAACGGGTCCACCTGAAGCAGGTCGGGATGCGGACAATGCTGTTTCATCGGCACTTTCTCACCCACGCGCCAGCGGCGACGGCCAGTCCCCTGGATGATAAACACGTCATACTGATCCAGATGCGGACCTACGCCGCCTCCCGGCACCGAGAAGGAGATCATCAGATCGTCCATTCGCCAGTCGGGCAGGGCGCGGAACGGACGCATTAACGCCGCAGTCGGTTCGTGCCAGTTGTTTACCGCCTGAACCAGTAACGACCAGTTGTTTTCACCCAGGTGATCGTAGCTTTCGAAAGGACCATGGCTGACCTGCCATTTTCCGTCCTGATGGCTCACCAGACGGCTGTCCACTTCGTTTTCCATGGCCAGACCGGCCAGTTCGTCAGGGGAGATAGGGTCGACAAAATTGCTGATCCCGCGTTTCAGAACGACCGGGCGTTTTTGCCAGTAACGTTCGATAAACTCGGGCCAGTTAAGCGTTAAGTGATAATCCATGTTTTTTATTCCGCAGGCTCTTACTGAGACGGATTATAACGGAAGGACGGGAGCCTGCGTGCGAGATCATCGCTTTTTTCACATAACGGCTTAACTATTATCCGATGTGGGCTGCTGACGGCCAAAAATCACTTCCATTCGCGCGCCGCCGAGCAGGCTATCGCCGGTGTCTATCTTGCCATCGTATTGATCGACAATTTCGCGCGCGACGGATAATCCCACGCCCTGGCCGGGTCTCAGGGTGTCGGCCCGCTGTCCGCGATCGAAAACGAGGTCGCGTTTGTTATGGGGAATGCCCGGGCCATCGTCCTCGACGATAATATGCAGTTCGTTATCCGTCTGGCGGGCGGAGACCTCTACAAACTCCAGACAATACTTGCAGGCGTTATCGAGCAGGTTGCCCATCACTTCCATGAAGTCATTTTTCTCACCGACGAAGCTGATCTCCGGCGAGATATCCAGGCTGATGTCCACCCCTTTACGCTGGTAAACCTTGTTCAGCGCCGACGTCAGGTTATCCAGCAGCGGAGCGACCGGGTGCAGTTCTCGGCTGAGCAACGCGCTGCCGGAGCGCATGCTGGCCCGGTGCAGGTAGTAGCCAATTTGCTGGGAGATACGGCTGATTTGCTCCAGCATCACCGGCTCGGCTTCGTCGACGCTAAGCTTTTCGCCGCGCATCGACCGCAGCGTACTCTGCATCACCGCCAGCGGCGTTTTCAGACTGTGGGTGAGGTCGGTGAGCGTGGTGCGGTATTTATCATAGCGTTCCCGCTCGCTTTTCAGCAGACGGTTGAGGTTACGCACCAGGCTGGTCAGTTCGCGCGTGGTTTCGGGGTTAAGCTTCTCACGATGATGCTCTTCCAGTTCGTGGACCTCTTTCGCCAGCGACTCAATTGGGCGCAGGCTCCACCACGCGGCAATCCATAGAAGCGGGATCACCAGCAGCAGGTTGGCCGCCAGAACGTACACGAACCAGCTCCAGACCTTATAAGAGCGTTTAAGCTCAACCGGGATAGTGTCGATCACCACGATAGTCAGCTGTGGCATATTCATGGTGGCAGGATAGAGATTAATGGCGACGGAGTGGGTCATTTCTGTGCCGTCGTCATCCTCGCGGATCTCATTCAGTTTTTGCTGCAAAGAACGATCGTCGCGCAGCAACACGCTGGAGGCGTTAAGGTCGGCCTCAATCTCATGAAAACCGTTTGTCTTGAGCCATTCCGGGCGAATACGCTTTTTCAGCCATGGGACATCGCGCTGGGCCCACAGCAGTTTGCCTTTTTCGTTATAAATCATTGCCAGCGTCGGGCTTTGCTGGTTCAGGTGTTCGGGCATATCCACGGTGATGTGGTTATCTTCCCACTTCGCCAGGGTGTAAAACAGGTTACTTTCGCCACGCAGCAGGCGGAAGGTCGTTTTATCAAAGCTCACACTATAGCCGACCAGCGCCACCATCCCATAAGAGAGGGAGAGCACCAGCACCACGGCAGCGGTGGCCAGCAGAAAGCGAACCCGCAGAGAGAGGGGGAAAAGATGGCGTACGATCCCTTTCATTTAGCGTAATTCGAACAGATAGCCCTGACCACGCACCGTCGTGATCACATCCTGCGGATACTGTGCCTGAATTTTTTTGCGTAAACGTCCCATCAGCACGTCGATGGTGTGGCTTTCACGCAGCTCCGCATCGGGATAAAGCTGGAGCATTAAGGAATCTTTGCTGACGACCTTGCCGTTGTTGCGGATCAGCGTTTCCATAATCGTGTATTCAAACGCGGTGAGTTTAATCACCTCATCGTTAATCGAGAATTCACGGCGGGAGAGGTCAACCTGGAACGGCGGAAGGGAGATAACCTGTGAAGCCAAACCGCTGTTGCGGCGCAGCAGCGCCTGCATACGTGCGGCCACCTCTTCAATATGAAACGGCTTGGTGACGTAATCGTCCGCGCCTGCGCTGAGGACTTCTACTTTATCCTGCCACCCTTCACGGGCGGTCAGCACCAGCACCGGCAGGGAGACGTCATGGCTGCGCCAGCGACGGATCAGCGACAGGCCGTCCTCATCGGGCAAACCTAAATCGACGATGGCGATATCCGGCAGGTGTTCATTGAGATAATAATCCGCTTCTTTCGCATCTTCGGCATCGTCCACCTGATGTCCCATCTCCTGAAGCTGTACTTTCAGGTGGTGGCGTAGCAATGCGTTATCCTCAACAACCAATACGCGCATCATCTGTTCTCCCTAAATTAATGGTATGAATAGTTTAACGCCGATTATGTTGTTTTGGGGATAAACATTGAATAAACCAGTGAAAAGCAACCCCCTTTTCAGGCGAAAAGGGGGAAGGGAGATTACTTCAGCTCGTCAACCATGGTGGTTGCGCGGCCAATGTAATTGGCAGGAGTCATCGCTTTCAGGCGGGTTTTCTCTTCTTCCGGCAGTGCCAGACCGTCAATAAACTGTTTCATGCCTTCTGCATCCACACGTTTACCACGCGTCAGCTCTTTCAGTTTCTCATACGGTTTTTCAATGCCGTAGCGGCGCATAACGGTCTGAATCGGCTCTGCCAGCACTTCCCAGTTGTGATCCAGCTCGTCCAGCAGACGGTCGCGGTTCACTTCCAGCTTGCTCACACCCTTCAGGGTAGACTGATAGGCGATCAGCGCGTAGCCGATACCCACGCCGAGATTACGCAGCACCGTGGAGTCGGTCAGGTCGCGCTGCCAGCGGGAAACCGGCAGTTTGCTCGCCATGTGCTGCAGTACGGCGTTAGACAGGCCCAGGTTGCCCTCGGAGTTTTCGAAGTCAATCGGGTTAACCTTGTGCGGCATGGTGGAAGAGCCAATTTCACCGGCGATGGTTTTCTGCTTGAAGTGGTTAAGCGCGATATAGCCCCACACGTCGCGATCGAAGTCGATCAGAATGGTGTTAAAGCGCGCGATGCAGTCGAACAGCTCGGCGATGTAATCGTGCGGCTCAATCTGGGTGGTGTACGGGTTCCACTGAATGCCCAGAGAGGTCACGAACTCTTCGCTGAACTGATGCCAGTTCACTTCCGGGTAGGCGGCGATGTGGGCGTTATAGTTACCTACCGCGCCGTTGATTTTACCGAGGATCTCAACCTGTTCCAGCTGGCGATACTGGCGTTCCATACGGTACGCCACGTTGGCCATCTCTTTACCCATGGTAGAGGGGGTAGCTGGCTGGCCGTGAGTGCGGGAAAGCAGCGGAATGTCGCGGTACTCTACGGTCAGTGCTTTTACCGCATCGATGATTTTGCGCCAGTAAGGCAGCACCACGTCTTTGCGCGCGGTGGAAAGCATCAGCGCGTGTGACAGGTTATTGATGTCTTCAGAGGTGCAGGCAAAGTGGATGAATTCCGACACCGCCTGCAGCGCAGGGACGCTTGCCACTTTTTCTTTCAGGAAATACTCAACCGCTTTAACGTCGTGGTTGGTGGTGCGTTCAATGGTTTTAATGCGCGCGGCATCTTCTTCGCTGAAGTCAGCGACGATTTTATCGAGGTAATCGTTTGCCTGGGCGTCAAAAGCAGGAACTTCCTTGATTGCTGCCTGAGCGGCCAGCTTTTGCAGCCAGCGCACTTCTACCTGTACGCGGAACTTCAGCAGACCGTATTCGCTGAAGATCCCGCGCAGCGCGCTGACTTTATCGCCGTAGCGTCCGTCGACAGGGGAAACGGCGGTCAGTGAGGATAATTCCATAATTCGCAACTCCGGGAGGTTAACAATGAGCAAGAATTTGTTTTGCCTGAGTCGTCAGGCGTTGACGAGAAAACATTAACTGCAGGCGGCCACCGCCAACCTGATGCCACAGCACGGCGGCACGAATGCCAGCCAGCAGCGAAGCGCGAACTTTCGCCTGCACCTGTGGGCTTTGCAGAACGGCAGGGGAGCCGGTGACCTGAATACGCGGCCCCAGCGGGCTGATCACGTCGACATAAATACCGGCCATGGCGCTCAGCAGGGTTTCAGACTGCAGATCAAAGTGATCAAGCTGGCGTTGAAGCCCGGCGATGCGATCGCCAAGGGTATCCAGCGCACCTTTCGCGGCGCTGAGCTTACGCTCCAGCACCATCAGGCTTAAGGTGTAGCGGGTCAGTTCGGCGTTTAAACCCTGGCGACTGCTGGCGTTGAGCACGCCGAGTAAGGTTTCAAGACCGAGGCGAAGGTTCGTCTCACTGCCGCCGAAAACCCCCAGCGTGGAGCCGGGGTTGAGGTCGATAACGCTGTTAAGTGAAACGTGCAGGGCGTCAGCGTCGCAATGACCCTGATGCGCTAACTGTTGCACCAGACGGGCTGACTGGCAAATTCCTGCCAGCGCCAGGGTGATGTCGTAATAGTTCTTCGCCACACGTTCTCCTTTATGTGTGCAATCGTGTTAAACAGCGGGCAGCGGCAGGCGCTGTTCAATGATCCCACCGCCAAGGCAAATTTCACCGCTGTAAAACACCGCGGACTGGCCCGGCGTGACGGCGGCAACCAGCTCGTCGAAACGCACGTCAATGCGATCGTCGTCGAGCGCGGTGACGGTGCAGGGAATATCGGTCTGACGGTAGCGCGTTTTCACCGTGCAGCGCAGGGTGCCTTTTACCGGCTCGCGATCGACCCAGTGCAGCTGCTGCGCAATCAGCCCTACGGACATCAGGCGCGGATGGTCATGGCCCTGAGCGACAATCAGAATATTGTTTTCGACATCTTTGTCGACCACGTACCACGGATCTTCGCTTCCCTCTTTGGTGCCGCCAATACCCAGCCCTTTACGCTGACCAAGGGTATGGTACATCAGCCCCTGATGCTGACCGATTTCATCGCCGTCAACGGTGACGATTTTGCCCGGCTGTGCAGGGAGATAGCGCCCGAGGAATTCACGGAATTTACGCTCGCCGATAAAGCAGATGCCGGTCGAGTCCTTTTTCTTAGCGGTGATCAGGTCCAGCGCTTCGGCGATTTTACGCACTTCCGGCTTTTCCAGCTCGCCAACCGGGAACAGGCTTTGGGCAATCTGTTCGTGGCTTAGCGTATAAAGAAAGTAGCTCTGATCTTTATTGCCATCCAGACCGCGCAGCAGCTGGCTTTTGCCATTCACATCTGCACGACGCACGTAGTGGCCGGTCGCAATATAATCTGCGCCCAGGTCTTCAGCGGCGAATTCCAGGAAGGCTTTGAATTTGATCTCTTTGTTGCACAGAATATCCGGGTTTGGCGTGCGGCCCGCCTTATACTCTTCGAGGAAGAGTTCAAAGACGTTGTCCCAGTATTCTGCGGCAAAGTTAACGGTGTGTAGCTCAATGCCGAGCTTATCGCACACGGCCTGCGCATCGGCAAGATCCGCAGCAGCGGTGCAATATTCCTCGCCATCGTCTTCCTCCCAGTTCTTCATGAACAGGCCCTCCACCTTATAACCCTGCTGTTGCAACAGGTAGGCGGAAACGGAGGAATCGACACCGCCGGACATGCCGACGATCACTTTTTTCTGGCTGTTATCTGACATGGAATACTCACGACATTGAACTTCAAGGCGGCGTATTCTATCACGCCACCCCACCATTGACACCCTCTGTAAACGGCCAGTTAAACTCGCCGATAACCTCAAGCGGCAGGCGCGCGGCGGACTGCCAGCAGCGGATGCTTTCGGCAACCAGCGGGGAGCGCAGGTTTGGCGCGTTCAGGATCTCATCGGCAGTGACCCACAGGCAGCGATCGATATCGTCATCGTGCGGTTCAGTAGCGCATGTTTCGTTAAGTTCGACAGCGAATAAGAAACGCAGGAAAGGGGTATGGTCCGGGGCAATCCACTGGTGCATACGGATGAAATGCTGCGGTTCGGCGTGGATCCCGGTCTCTTCCCACAGCTCGCGTCTGGCAGCCTGTACCAGCGTTTCGTCGGCTTCAAGATGCCCGGCAGGCTGGTTCCACAGCGCCTTGCCGTTGATGGTCTCTTCAACGACCAGGAATTTGCCCTGCGCGTGCACCACGCAGGCGACCGTAACATGCGGTTTAAACATCATTTCTCCTTAAGGGGCAATGTCTCGCCATGCGCCGTTTGCCAGGGAATCCAGCGTGTAGCGACCCATGGCGTAGCGGATCAGGCGCAGCGTAGGGAAGCCAACGTGGGCCGTCATGCGGCGCACCTGACGGTTACGGCCTTCATAAAGGGTGATTTTGAGCCAACTGGTCGGAATCGATTTGCGCTCGCGAATGGGCGGATTGCGCGGCCATAACCACTCGGGTTCGCTGACAAGTTCAACTCCGGCCGGAAGCGTGGGGCCATCGTTTAACGTCACGCCCGTGCGCAGTTTCGCCAGGGCGTCTTCATCCGGTTCGCCCTCAACCTGCACAAAATAGATTTTTCCGGTACGTTTCCCCGGCTGGGTGAGCGTCGCCTGAAGCGCGCCATCATTGGTTAAGACCAGTAAGCCTTCGCTATCGCGATCGAGACGACCGGCGGCGTAAACCCCCTGGACGGGGATGTAATCTTTGAGCGTGCTGCGTCCGGCTTCGTCAGTAAACTGCGGCAAAACATCGTAGGGTTTATTGAACAGAATCACCCGCGTTGGCTGGGTTTTCTTTGGGCTTCTGGTGGCTTGTTGTGAGCTGAATCGCTCAACCCGGTGTTTTCTAAAAGAAGTTTTCTTCATGGTATTTTCAGGCTGTATCAATTGCCGCATTATAGCCTAATAACGAAGACCTTTCATGGCGTCGGACAATCAGGTACTATCGGAAGGCTCATTACAATTTATTAACATAAGATCAGTAACAACCAGAAGCGCTCGAAGGAGAGGTTAATGGAAAGCAAAGTAGTTGTTCCGGCGGAAGGTAAAAAGATCACCCTGCAAAACGGCAAGATTAACGTTCCTCACAATCCAATTATCCCGTTCATCGAAGGTGACGGTATCGGTGTAGACGTTACCCCGGCAATGCTGAAAGTGGTTGATGCCGCTGTTGAGAAAGCCTACAAAGGCGAGCGTAAAATTTCCTGGATGGAAATTTACACCGGTGAAAAATCAACGCATGTTTATGGCCAGGATGTCTGGCTGCCAGCCGAAACGCTGGACCTGATCCGCGACTACCGCGTAGCCATTAAAGGCCCACTGACCACCCCGGTCGGCGGCGGTATTCGTTCCCTGAACGTCGCACTGCGTCAGGAGCTTGACCTGTACGTGTGTCTGCGTCCGGTCCGTTACTATCAGGGCACCCCAAGCCCGGTTAAACATCCTGAACTCACCGACATGGTTATCTTCCGCGAAAACTCAGAAGATATTTATGCGGGCATCGAGTGGAAAGCGGACTCTGCTGATGCAGAAAAAGTGATTAAATTCCTGCGCGAAGAGATGGGCGTGAAGAAAATTCGCTTCCCGGAACATTGCGGTATCGGCATCAAGCCGTGCTCCGAAGAAGGGACCAAGCGTCTGGTTCGCGCAGCCATTGACTATGCTATTACCAACGACCGTGACTCCGTGACCCTGGTTCATAAGGGTAACATCATGAAATTCACCGAAGGCGCGTTCAAAGACTGGGGCTACCAGCTGGCGAGCGAAGAGTTCGGCGGTGAGCTGATCGACGGCGGCCCATGGCAGAAAATCAAAAACCCGAACACTGGTAAAGAGATCATCATTAAAGATGTGATCGCCGATGCGTTCCTGCAGCAGATCCTGCTGCGTCCTGCCGAGTACGACGTTATCGCCTGTATGAACCTCAACGGTGACTACATCTCCGATGCGCTGGCTGCTCAGGTTGGCGGTATCGGTATTGCGCCAGGCGCAAACATCGGTGACGAGTGCGCGCTGTTCGAAGCGACCCACGGTACTGCACCAAAATATGCAGGCCAGGACAAAGTGAACCCAGGCTCTATCATCCTGTCCGCAGAAATGATGCTGCGTCACATGGAATGGTTTGAAGCCGCAGACCTGATTGTTAAAGGTATGGAAGGCGCGATTAACGCGAAAACCGTCACCTATGACTTCGAACGTCTGATGGAAGGCGCTAAGCTGCTGAAATGTTCAGAGTTTGGCGACGCGATTATCGCGAACATGTAATCCAGAGTATGGGTTAAAGAAGAACGGGAGCCGATGGGTTCCCGTTTTTTTATTAGTGTTCGGATAATTATCAAAACCGCTCATTCAAGCCAGGCCAAACACATCAACATAGTCCTTAAAAAAACAAAGCCATTCAACTTAACTGACCGGCATTAGGCCGGCGGGCTCCTTTCGCTTATCGCGCATCAGACCATTTAAATTAAGAGTTAACGATAGGTCATGGTAAATGACGCCGTGGCGCTCACCGAGCCTGATTGTGCATTCGCTGAGGTCATGTAATACGCCGCCTTGAAGGGAATATTGACGACCTCCCCTGGCGAGGCCGCCGTGCCATATTTGATAAGTTTGCCGAACTGAACGGGCGCATCGTTATATTTCAGCTGAATGCCCAGACCTTTTGCTGTCGAGTTGCTATTTAACCCCAGTACGCCGTTGGCAGGATCGGCAAGCGGGCTGACGTTATCCAGCGTTACATTTACTGCGGTCTGTTCACTACAGATAAGCGGTATGGAAAACGTCACCGAATTTTGGGTGCTGCCCACGCCGTTAAACTTCGGCAACAGCGCAATCCCCATATTTATATTCAGATTTTTATCTTCGATCTGACAGGATGCGGTGCTGATATTCATTGGCGAAAATATATACTTATAAAGCTGCAGGCGTTGAATGTTATTACTGACCGGCGTGCTGTATTCCATACTTAGCGTCAACGCGGGTATAGAGCCCGTTACTGGGGTGGTGCTGGTTTTGATCAGCTCAAAGGTATCTGTGAAGGTTGATACCCCATCCTGTAGGATCCCTCGCCTCCAGCTCGCGTTATTCAGGTTCATTCTGGAGACAAACTCGCTGGTTCCGGTGGTGCTGGAAAAGTTCTTCCATCGTATGCCGATACCCGGGACCTCCGTCGCCCGCACGTTGGCCAGGGGGGAGGTGCCATAATCCGCATTTGCTCCAGAGAGTTGAATAAACCATGAGCCATCGTATCCAATTTGCTGCCCTTCAGGGTCACATTTTATGGGATTACGGGTGGTTAGCGTTGCTAATACCGTCCCTACGGGCGCATCCCGCTGAACGACAATATTATGATCGAAGTTGACCGCTATATCGTTTGCAGAACACAGCGCAAAGGCATTCATAGAGATAGCGCTAACCATAGCAGCCGTCGCGATTTTAAATACGGTGGACATCATATGTTCCTTCATTTTAGGCGAGGCGTAAGCCTTCTCTCGCAAAAGTAATAATGCGAATCAATGCATTCAGAAAGTTAACGACATGTCGCGGTAGTACGATGAATTTTACCCGGTAATGCGTTCAAGGTTATTTTGGCGCGGCAGGTTATTGGTCCCCACTGTACCGTCATGCCATCACCGTCGTTCAGGCCACTCATGTAGACTTCGCCGTCATTCCCCACAATGCTCATCGCATCGCTTTCGTTGAGCTTTACCATCGCGCCAAAGGGTACAGGCGAGTTCCGATACATCAGCGTTATCAAGGCACGGACTCCCGTTCGTGCCTTGAACGTAGCGCGTACCACGGCGCCGCGCGTAGGAACAACCTTGACCACGGACTCGGTAACATCCACATCTGCTCCCAGTGAACCGGTGTCAATCGCAATACGGTTTTCCTGATAGGCACTGGCATAGGGCACCACTGCGTATCCGCGCCAGTCCGTTTTCACGCCGGGGTTATTGCGAACTCTCACGCCGGACGCACCCTGCGCTTCCAGTAACACAACGGTATCTCCCAGCGGCTGAGAGAATGTCACGCCATGGTTATGGCCGACGATCCCACCCTGCAGGCCGAAATTCATCTGGCTGTTCTGTCGGCTGTGGTTGTAGCCCGCGCTCACGGTGCCGTAGCCGCCCTTATAGGTACCACTCAGAGAGCTTCTCGATTCCCCGCCCGACGAGGTATAGCCCTGCTGGACCAGGTAGCTCAGGTTATTATCGGCGAGCGCGGTGCCGCTCAGTCCGACCTGGTGCGTCTCAGCGCCGTTCTTTTGCATATTCACGCTGTAGCTGGCCCAGCTTTGCGGCAGCCATTTGCTCAGCGGCACCTGCAGACTAAAGGCTACAATCTGATCTTTACGGTCTTTGCCCGGCGTTTCACTGTAGGTGTAGCCGAGCGAGTAATTAATATCGCTAATACTGGTGTTAAAACCGGTGCTGACGTTGCGTTCATAGCCCCGCTTGCTCCAGTAGTCTTGTTGGTATGCCGAAATATAAAAGTTACCCCAGGTTTGTAGCGACTGGCTAAGGTTGAGCTGCAGGCGGCTCCGCTTGTTGTAGCGCTGGCTGCTAAATTCATTCACTTCCTGAAAGGTATAAAATCCCTCTGTAGAGTAGCGATAGCTGGCGAGCGTCACGGTGGTGTCGGTTGTGGCCACCGTTTTAGAATATTGCACGCGATAGGACTGTCCCCGACTGCGGCGTTTTTTCTCATCAACGAGTTGGCTATCGGCAACGGTTATGTCGGCCGACAGTGAGCCTATATCGCCAAAGCTTAAGCCGGTACCCAGGACCCCGGACGCATAGTTACTCGCTCCCAGGAGGCCGCCGTACAGCGTGAGATTATTGGAGAGGCCATAGGCCATCGTGCCCAGACCGAATAAGGGCGTTTGGGCACCACTCTTCGTGGTTCGGTACTCTCCTCCGCTCAACGCATACTTTACGCGTCCTTCCCGCAACATGACGGGAACCGCAGAGAAAGGCTGCACAAAATGCTGGACGCTGCCGTCGGCTTCGGTGACGGTTACGTCCAGATCGCCGCTCGCCGACGTAGGATAGAGATCGCGAATTTCAAAGCTGCCGGGCGCCACGTAGGTTTGATAAACCGTGTAACCGTTTTGCTTCACGGTAACCGTAGCATTGGTGCGGGCTATCCCCCGAATGATAGGGGCGAAGCCGCGCAAGCTTTCCGGTAGCATCGTGTCGTCAGAAAAAATCTGCGCGCCGCGAAACATGACGCTGTCAAACACGTCGGCGGGAGTGCTGGTTTCCCCCAGTTGAAACTGCGCTCTCAAAAACTGGACGTCGCGGCTCAGGGTGGTATTCAGCGACGAAAATGACTGTTTTCCGTTGTTCTTCGTCGCGGTGCTGTAGTTACGCAGACGCCACGGCCCAGCGTTAATGCCGCTTTGCAGGTTGGTGTAAAACTGATCCTGGGTTTCACCGTCCCTGCTCCAGTTGCGCGATCCATTGATGCTGTAATTGACCAGCAGTGCAGAAATGCCCTGGTTCCAGAGCGACGTGTCAACGGTGCCGCGCGCGCGCGCGTTAAGCGCCGACTGAGGAATAGAGATATCCAGTCTCTGCTTGTCAAAATTCAGCCGGGTAGTGGCATCCGGTATAAATGCGCCGGGATCGGTAATAATGGCCTCGGCCGGAAGCATGGCTAATTCAGGAAATGCATCAACCCTGGTGCCGAGTGATTCCAGCATTCCACGGTTAAGCTCAGGCGCCAACCCGACTCTGTTTACAGGTATAAAAGAGATATTTTCCGTTCGAATATAATTTTCATTAAGCCATATTTCTACCCTGTAGGTACCGGGTAACTGCTCTCCACGCTCGAAGCGTGCCAGATCGATGCCCTGGGACGTCGAGTTTGTTTTTTCAAGCGCATCGGCCATGAAATAAAGATCGCCTGCGGCTGCGGGAAACACGCCCAAAATAAAAGTCGCTATCGCCGAGAGTCGACTTGCGCGGTGTGGCAACGAACCAGAGAAAAATGTATTTCGAGAATAAGAAAAAGTATTCACCTTGCTTACCTGCGAGAGTGACATAGCGCGTTGATAATATTTTTCATTTCAGCGTTTGGCGCTTTTCTGTCGTGACGCCACCAAAATCATTTATGGCTTTCCAGCTAACCTGTTTTCCACTGCCAACCACCGTTTCGGAACTAAAGGGTGAGATCATTGGAGGCTGGGTAATAGTTTTATTGCCAACCTTTAATGAATAAAGCGAAACATAGAACGGCGTCGGATTATTAATCACCAGACGTTCGCCGTTGGGCTTAAACGTTAATTGAGTCCATGCCTCATCTGCTTTTTCTGACGCCAGGGCCGCAGGTCGGAAAAAAAGCTTCATCCGCGTCTTAACGGCAATCAGCAGTCGATTTTCATCTGATCGGGTCATTGAAGGAATAGACTTAACGTTAAGCCAAAAAACAGACTCGCGATTTTCAGGGAGCACTTTCTCGCCTGTATAAATGACTCGCAGCGCATTTTCATGGCCACCATCGAGGCGGAAAAGCGGCGGTGTCACAATAAAAGGAACCTGCTCTTTCGAGTTCTCACTTAACTCAACCCATGACTGAATTAAATAGGGTACAGCATCCTGACTATTGCTCACAGGGAGTGAGGCTTCGTTTTCAGTCTCATTATAAACTAAGCGAGTTCCGCCGACGGTAATGCTGGCCTGACCCATCATGGAGAACAAGCAAGCGCTTAATAATACAATCGTTCGAATAAGTTGACTCATCCTTCTTCCCCGACATTTCAGCAAGAGACAACAGGGCGCACCTAAGGTACGCCCGGCGTATTACTGATAGGTAATGGTAAAATCTGACGTTGCGTTTGCAGTACCCGCAACCACGGCAGCCTGCGTCGCCTTATATTTCGCCACGAAAGTCATCTTATTACTGTTAGCGGCTTCTTCGCCTGCGCTAGTGTCAAGCGTGATGCTCCTGGATTGGGTAGCCAGCGGAATCGCGGTGATGCCATCTTCTTCATAAAACGCAACGCCAACGCCTTTCGCCGTTTGACCGCTGTTCAGCGCAAGAATATTGGTGTCCGAACTGTCCGCATTACCATCAAACTTGATGGAGGCAGAAGTCACGGCCGCAGGGCAGTTGTTTAACACAATGCTGAAGCGGGTTGCGGCAGCAACGGCCCCGGCCGCGTTGAACGAGCTTTTCGGGATTTTGCCGAGATTGACGGTTTGATTTGCCGTATTGGTATCAATCGTACAGGCCGAATCCAGAATGGTACCGGTAAAATTGATCTGTCCATCGGCTGCGACGGCTGCAAAAGTAATTCCAGAAACGGCTGCAGCCGCGACCATATTTCGAAAGACACTACTTAACTTCATTTGCATAGCTATATATCCTCAGGATTGAAGGTATCTGCGCAAAATTAAATTTTGCGCAGGAAGGGCGGAACAAGGCCGCAAAATAAGAGTTTTTCGTTCGAGGCAATGAATGATGATTATTTATCTATTAGCACCTCAGGTTTTGCGTTGATAAAAGTAAAATAAGCTGTTTCATCTCCAGTCCATTGCCTAATGCCAGACGATTTCGCACGTAGTAATTCTTATTGGTTTCATATTTATTTCTTATCCGATACTGGCTCGTCGATTGATCATAAACCCTCAGTAGAAAATCTAAATGATCGTCTGACAGCCGCATCGATAGCCTCTGGTAAAGCACGTCTTTTAATACGCATGGACTTTCTGTTGTCCAATATTTAGAGGCGCGCTCGCACAATTGCTTAAGATCTTTAAGCGTGGTGACGAGTCGGAAAAATTTTAAAAAAACGTTCTCCGTATTATCCTCTGGCGCAATAAAATAGGTTAGTCGTAATAACCCTCTTGCCGCGAGTCGGTAATAGAGCCATCGGATGTTCTCGCTATTCTCTCCTATCGTATCGATAAGAATGTAGGACTTGTCCAGGATGGTCGCGCTTACTAAAAATTCCAACCGGTTGTCAAAGTAGAATACTTCCCCCCTGGCTGAGGTCAACGAAGTAACTGCCTGCCTCATTGGGAAGTTTCGTGAAAAAACTAATAGCGCCGTCAAAATTCATTCCTTATGTAATTTTTCATTGTCATTGTGAAGAAGGTTTGAAAATATATATGCGCTCTAAAGATTCGCAGTCTATTTTGTACGCTTTCCCATACATTCTTGTAAAAGGGTATCGTTCAAAGCCCACGGTATTAAACGCGTTCTGGATTTTTTTCATCATGGACAACAAATAGGATTTCGAGCACCGAAGTCCATAATCGTCAAAAACGTGTACGATAATGTCATTATCGTAGACAATTTCACTATCCATCCCCGCCAGGAGATACTCGAACAGTCTCGCTTTCGTCGTACCGAATCTTTTAATACGTCCATTCTTGGTATTGATAAGCGTTCTTGTTGAAAGCCGATACTCAAGATGTTGGAAAATCGTGTATCCATACAGAAGCTCGTCAGAGACAAAAGGCACAAAGACTCCTTAGAAGTTTATCTTTCCCATTTCCATGTCGGCGCCTTCTCCATTCGAAAGGTTTTCGGTGTTCATCTGATGCAATGAAATGTTATTAAAATGGAGAAAATGTGACAATGGGACTAATTTATCAAAGCAAAACACTGCAAGAGGTATTGGGTGCGACACAAAAATCCATTTAGTGAGATTTTTTAAGTTTAAAAACACAAGTGTTGCATTGATGTTTCTGGGTATCGCATCGTAAAACATAAAATTTACAAAATTATATTTAACTAAAATTCACATATAAATAGCAAAAAGACCTGCAAAAAATAAACAACATTTTTAAATCAATAAGTTACAAAGGTAACCTAATTCTGTTAAACCTAGTCTTAATAGGGTTAATTTAGGATTTTTCATGACATTTTTTGCGATTTTTCCAAGCGCAAACTGACAAAAGTTGAAATTTATTTACATTTTAAAATGCTTTAAGTGCTTCGTAATGCAATAAAAATCATTAAAATCAATAACATGTTAAGAAAGCCCGTCCCGGATCAATTTTCTCAACTCGAATTAACAATAATGACCGATGCGTTTTACAGGCAAAAGCAGGCCAGGCATGTCATCATTTTTGCCTGCAGATCACCGGAGGACGAGTGAAAGGAAGTAAATATTCGGCAGCATAATGCTTTCGCCTGGCACCACCTTATGGGACGAATAAAGTTTATGTGACACTCGTACTGCTCCAGAATGAAATCAGAGCAATAAGTGCAGTCTGGTCTTTCACGGTGATGACATGGAATGGTTTGAATCCGCAGACCGGATTGTTTAAGACATGAAAAGCACAATTGTTGCAAACATGTCATCCAGATTCTGGGTTATGAATAACGGGAGCCGTTGGGTTCCCGTTTTTTTTATGTCGAACAGACTCGCCAGGGGCAGGGGGCATTCTCTATACTCGACTGCTGGCTTGCACCATTACTCACGCTCACATAAGAGACATGCTATGAACAACGACATTCCACTGAAATATTATGACATTACCGATGAATACGCGACGGAAACGGCCGAACCGGTTAATGAAGAGGAGCGTACGCCGCTGGCACACTATTTTCAGCTGTTGATCACGCGCCTCACGGACAGTGGTGAGATCAGCGAAGAGGCGCAAAAAGAGATGGCTGAGCAGGCCGGTATCAAGGCCAGCCGCATCGACGATATCGCTAACTTCCTGAATACCTGGGGCAACGAGTAGGCCATCAATAACCGGTAGGTGAAATGGACGCATCAGACCTGGACGCGCTTTACGAGTCGACCAACTGCCACACGCTGGCGCTGTGGCAAGAGCACGCTGACACCGGCGGCCCGATACCTGCGTACTACGCACCGCATAAATTTGCCCTGGCAACGGGGTTTCAGCCGCCGATGTCGGCGGAAATCGCCGGGCTTTTCACTGCGCTGCATACGCTCACGCACCACGATCCGCGTGCGGATCTTCAGCCCGTGGACGGTTTCCATTTTACCTTTTTACCGTTGACGTTACCGCTTTATGAGGCTGATCAACACCTTCCGTCCCACGTCGAGGCGCTCACCCACGCATGGGCACCTTATGACGGGCAATCCATAAGGATCAACGAATTAAGGCTGGTGGCCTTACCGGGACAACTGCTGCTGGCCGGCATACCTAATCCGACGGCAGTGGCCTGGCGTAAGGCTTTTTGTGAGGCAGTTCTTAACACGCCGTGGAGAGACGAACTGCTCGCCAGACATGAAAATGTGCCCCTGCCAGCGCCGTTCTGGCATACCACGCTGCTGCGCTATCAGGCTGCTCGTATGCCGGAATATCTCAGGGTGTTTTTCCTGCAGAATCGGACGCAGCGCTACGGGGACGTGGCGGGAAAACTCCAGCTGGTGCGTATCAATTACAACTGGACGGCGCGCTGGCCCGTCGGGGCCACTTCAGCGTGATGTGCTCCTCAGCCGTTTTGATAATTCTTCAATGGTCAGGGATTTTGAGAAATACCACCCCTGAATCAGGGCGCTGGGATAGCGCCCGGCGATAAAGCGATACTGCGCCTCATTTTCCACCCCTTCAAACACCAGCGTCTTATTGAGCTTTGAAAGCGCGTCGCTGAAAATAACAAAAATGTCCCGCTTGTAATGCTCGTTAATACCATCCACCAGCGATTTATCGATTTTGATCTCGTCGTACTCAAGGTCCGACAGCCTGGCGAGATTCGAATTTTGTACCCCAAAATCGTCTATTGAAATATTCATGCCCGCTGAATGTAGCGCCTTGCAAAACTCCTCCAGAATACCCGCGTGGGACACCGCATTTTCAGACAGCTCGATTTTGATTAACGCCAGCGGGATAGCATTCAGCTGGCACTCACGGCGGATCAGATCGATAAATTGCCTGTCTTCAATTTCCGTCCGGCCCACGTTGAGGGAGATCATCAGCTGATGCTGGCGGGCAAGTGGCGCAATTTCGCAGAGAGATTTTTTGATCATGTTGCGGTAGTAGGTGTTATACAGCCCGATCTTTTTAATCAACGGAATAAAGAGTTCAGGCGAAACGTCCGTATGCGCGTTGTCCCGCCAGCGAGATAACACTTCTACACCCACGGTTTTATGACTGCTGATTTGCACGACCGGCTGGTAGTGCACATCGATGGTGTTGTTCTTCACCGCCCTGACCAGCGTCCGCTCAAGCGAGGATCGGTCTTCATACAGCCGAATCGAAAACAGCGTCAGGGAGAGCCAGATAAAATAGAAAACCACGCACAGGAGAATAAAGACCGCAACGGACAAGGAAGCCAGACCGGCATCATGATGTTTCACCGTCACGCAGAGATCCCATCTCGTGCTGCACTGCGTCTCGCTCAGCGTAAATAACGATGACCGTAACCAGCTGCGCTGATCCGATGGCGCGGTAGAGAAGAAGATTCTGCCGAAATCTTTGGTTGTGGAACTGAGCGAATAGGTTGCGGTGACGGGACTGAATTTATCGTAGGCGTGCTGCGAGGTAAAAATAATCACATTGTGATAAATCGCCGCGTTGCCGGTGAAAAAATCAGGCTGCGAGAATTGCGCCAGGGTAAAGCCGTTGGGGGTGGTATGAAGTTCGGCTGGAAGCGCAACCGGAGAGGGCAGCTTGCCCCAGAAAGCCGTGCAGATGACGTGCCCGTCTTTAATTATGCCAATGTCATCAAAATAGCGGCTGTTGAGTTTTATTTTCCTGAAGCTGTCCAGGCTCGCGTTATCGCACCCCTGCGAGGACGTGCGCTTGAGCGTGCTCGCCACGCTCAGGGTTAAGCTTTCAGAGTAGCGTAAAAACGTATGGGCAATTTCATGCTGCTTACTCTGCTGCTGTTCGACGATAACTGCATTAACAGCGTAGAGAGACAGCAGAACCAGCAGTGTTGAAACGATCGCAACGGCAATGATCTTGTTCATTTTCCTGTGTCCTGTCAGCTCCCTGAGGCCGAAATTTTAACACAGGGCTGAACAGGGACAAGCCTGATGATCCTGGTGGGGAGCGTTGGCTTTTGCCTGGCGGGTGAGGGAGGGGCTGCGCCACGCGATGCGTCAGGCAAAAAAAAGCCCACTAAAAAGTGGGCAAGAAATACTGGAAGCAATGTGAGCAATGTCGTACTGAATACCTGAGTGTTTTGCTCAACTATTCAGTATTGAGAAAGATAATCTTTCTCAACTGAAGATGCAACCCCACGTTTCTTGTGGAGCACGAATTTATTTGATAGCTCATTAAACAGGCAGTCAACCACTGTGATGCATATCACAAATTTCCTTTCTGAAATCCTGTGCTATGCTTTTCCGTGTTGTTGATTTAACGACAAAAACCATACGGAGAGGAAAGCTATGGGAATTTTATCCTGGATTATCTTTGGTCTGATTGCGGGTATCCTGGCGAAGTGGATTATGCCGGGCAAAGATGGCGGTGGCTTTATCGTCACCATAATACTGGGTATTATCGGCGCGGTGGTTGGCGGCTGGATCAGCACCCTGTTCGGATTCGGTAAAGTGGACGGATTCAACTTCGGCAGTTTTGCCGTCGCGGTGATTGGTGCGCTGGTTGTTCTGTTTATCTACAGAAAAATCAAAAGCTAAGTTCAAGATGCGTTGAAAAAGGCTGCCTGATGGCGGCCTTTTTTATGCGCGGGCGTTACCACCAGCCAAGCTGCGTTCCGGCAACGGCGACGACAGCCACCAGCAGCATAATAATTGTTGTCTTTCTCATTTATGCCCCCGGCGCGGCGTAACCACCGACAAAAAACCATGCCAGAAAAACTAACGCCGTGATAAAGATCACGACCGGGAAGAGGATTCCGATTCTCATGCTATCACCTGTTTCGGTTTATCAAACGCCCCAGAGTGTACGGGGTTAATCCATCATGAGAAAGCCTGTTTTGCTTTTCCCTTTTTTATCCTGATACATCGCGATATCCGCCGCACGCAATGCGCTGTCGGCATCGGTTTTGGCTGGATCGACGGCAATCACCCCAAGACTCGCACCGGGATAAACGATATCTACGTTATCCAGCCGGTACTCACCGGCAATACAGGCGCTCAGTCGGGTTTTAAGCGGGGTTATCTGCGCGTGTTCATCGTCAATGTCGCAAACGCTCAGACAGGCCACCATAAACTCATCGCCCCCCAGCCTGCCGATAATATCGTCCTGGGTTTGTGCCGCCGTCAGGCGTTTACCCACTTCAATCAGGAACCGATCGCCGGTTTCGTGTCCATAACGGTCGTTAATGCATTTGAAATCATCGAGGTCGATAAAGGCAATAATGACGTGGCGCTTCAGGTGCCGCGCCAGCGAGAACAGGGTGTTGAGGTTCTCAAATATCGCGCGTCGGTTGGGTAACCCGGTGAGGGCATCCGTGTAGGAGTGCGCAATCAGCGCCGCGTTGGTTTCCCGTAACTGGGAAAGGAGGGACTCTTTCTGGATGTACTGGGCAATCAATCCTGCAAACAGTCTCAGCACCTGCTCGGCGCGATCGCTGAGCTGCTTTTTCTGCGTGCTGGTCGCGCACAGCGTACCGTACAGCGAGCCATCAGCAAGATAGATCGGGATACTGGCGTAGGTGGTTATCCCCAATGCCTTCGCCGCGTCGCAGTCGGCCCAGCGCACAGCCACCTCGTTACTGAAAATCGCATTGCTGTCCAGCGCCCGCTTGCACAGCGTATCGCCCCAGGGAACGCTCAGTCCTTCGGGGATCTGCATCTGCTTGCTGTTGCGGGCGTACAGAATATGCTGCAGGCGCGCGCTGATATCGACTTTCGTCAGGTAGGTCGACTCCATGTCGGTCACAATCTCCAGCATTTCCAGCAGCTGGCGAACAAGGCTTTCAAGAGATTGCTCGGTTGAGAGGGTTTCAGAGACCCGGGCAAGGATAGTATCCGACATGACGTAGATAGACTCCCATGCAGAAGACGTCCGCATCTGCATGTTATGCTGAAATTTTAGACTTCAGCCATAGTAAAACATGAATATAAGAAATTTTATATATTCAGAAAGGGGGGGGCGAAAAGAAAAAAAGCCCCGATGGTGAACCGGGGCAAAACATCTTGATTACGGAATGATGTTCTCTGGTCATATCGAGAACAGGCATGAGATTACGCATCAAAAGTGCAGTTATGATGGAGAAATCATGGAGAAAGCGCGGCCGACCCGTTACCCTAACGTTCATGAAATTCAGGAGGATGAAAATGAAGAGATATTTGCTACTGGCTCTGGCCTTGCCCCTTGCCGCGTGTACCACCCATTCCACACCGCCCGACGCGCCGAAACCGCCGCAGACCATCGGCATGGCCAATCCCGCCTCTGTCTATTGCCTGGAAAAAGGGGGAGAGCAGATCCCCGTTCAGAGCCCGCAGGGTGTGCGCACCGAGTGTAAACTGCCCAGTGGCGAGGTGATTGAGGAGTGGGAGCTCTTCCGTCGCGATCATCCGCAACCTGCCAGGTGACAGCGGTATTAAGAGTACGCTACACTTCCCTTTAGGATTATTCTTAGCCAGTTTCTGGCCCTTATGACCACGAGAGAAGTATGTTTCAGCTAAAACCGGGCAGCCTCGCGATAATCATCGGTGCCCGCACGACGGCAGGGCGTCGTAATATCGGTAAGTCTGTAGAGTTGTTTGGCCTGTGCCAGCCGGGCCAGCGTTTTGTGAACCCGGTAAACGGCGTGATGACGCAGTTACCCACTACCTCAGAACGCGCGCTTTGGCTGGTTACGGGCGATGTTTACGCCTTCGATAACCAGCACGGCTTTGCGTTCGTGCGCCCGGAACATCTCATGCCGCTTACTCCGGATAACGCCCTGCAAACGCAGGATGAGCAGGCGCTTACGCGTTCATAAATGACGCAGCCAGTCCGCCAGCACCAGGGCGTGATTCTGCGTTTTATCTTTTGCGCCGTAGAGCAAGGTAACGGTCTGTTTTTTTGCCCGTTCAGCAAGGCGCTGGCCTTCATCCCGATGGTGCGCCAGCTCCTCTTTGTATGCCTTGCTAAAGGCCGTAAAGTCGATCGTTTCACTGTGAAACGCCTTGCGTAACTCGCCTGATGGGGCGAGCGTCTTACACCACTCGTTACAGTCGAGGTCGGTTTTTTTCACCCCGCGTGGCCACAGCCTGTCCACCAGCACCCGGTAGCCATCTCCCGCACTGGCCTGCTCATACACGCGTTTAATCTGGATCATTTTCCCTCCTTAATGCCGCAATGTGTTCGCGGGTTCACTATAGCACCTCAGGTATGCCCACCCAATTTAAGGTATTGTGAGAACTGCAAAAGATCGGTAGTCTGAGGTTCCTTATGTTATCGAATACTCCACAGGCGTAAGGAATCCCCCCATGGAACATCTTCCGGTTAAAACGACGCTGCGCATTGCGCTGGTCGGCGATTACAATCCCGAGGTTATTGCGCACCAGGCCATCCCGCTGGCTATTGACGACGCTGCCGCTGTTCTGGAGCTCACGGCGGACTACGACTGGATTGCGACGACCGAGCTGACCAGTCCCGAAGATCTGGTTGGCTACGATGCCATCTGGCTGGTGCCTGCAAGCCCTTATAAAAACACGCAGGCGGCCTTTATTGCCGCGCGCTATGCGCGTGAAAACAGCGTTCCCTTCCTGGGCACCTGCGGCGGGTTCCAGCATGCGCTGATTGAATATGCGCGTAACGTGCTGGGCTGGGATGATGCGAGCCATGCCGAGACCGACGCGGAAGGGCGATGGGTTATCGCGCCGCTGGCCTGTTCTCTGGTTGAGCAAACCGACGTCATCGAACTGCGCAGTAATACCCTGATTGCCAAAGCCTATGGCAAAGACGAGATCCGCGAGGGATATCACTGTAATTATGGCGTGTCGGCGGAATTTGCGCAGGAGCTGGAGAGCGGGGCTATGCGCGTCACGGGCTGGGATGAAAATGGCGAGGTTCGCGCAGCCGAGCTTGTGGCGCATCCTTTCTATGTAATCACCCTGTTCCAGCACGAGCGTGCTGCGCTTGAGGGACGTCCGGTTGTGCTGGTGCAGGCGATGCTGCGCGCCGCACGGGAATAAAAAACAGGCAGACCACCGGGTCTGCCTGAGTTGTTAGCGGGGCGCGATGACCCGGTCACGCCCGGCAAACACGCCGCACACGGCCATCACTACGGCGGCCAGCGCACAGGCCAGCAGTGGGATGTGCCAGTCTCCCGCCGTATCATGAATTTTCCCCATCAGCGGCGGGCCGGATGCCGCAAGCAGATAGCCAATCGACTGCGCCATTCCCGACAGCGCCGCCGCCTGGTGCGCAGAGCTGGCGCGCAGGCCGATAAACGTCAGGCCAAGGATCATCGTGGCCCCGGAGCCAAAACCAAACACCAGCGTCCACACCACCGCCATATCAGGCGCAAACCAGAAGCCTGCCGCACTGACGGCGCACATCAGGGCCACCAGCCCGGCGATCCCGCGCTGGTCGCGCAGTCGATGGAGGATCAACGGCACGGCAAGCCCGGGTACGGCGGTCGCCAGTTGAAGCAGTCCATGCATGGAGCCCGCCTGGGTTTCGCTATAGCCGTGGCTAATCAGGATCGCCGGCAGCCAGCCGATAATGACATAGTAAATCAACGAGTTGATGCCTAAAAACAGCGTCACCTGCCAGGCCAGCCCCGAACGCCAGATGGCGCGGTTGTGCAGCGCACCGGCCCCTGTCACCGTGGCGGCAGGCGCCTGACGCCACTGGGGTAACCACAGCAACAGCGCCGCCAGCGGAAAGATTATCAGCATCAGCAACGCGCCGTGCCAGCCCGCGCCACCTAACGCCAGGGGCACAATCAGCGCAGAGCCTAGCGCAGCAGAGGCCCCCATCGTCAGGGAGTAGGCGCCGGTCAGTTTCGCAACCTGGCCCGGAAAATCACGCTTGATAAGCCCCGGCAGGAGCACGTTACCCAGCGCGATACCGCAGCCGATCACCGCCGTACCGACGAACAGCAGCGTGGCGGACGGCATGGAACGCACGCCAATCCCCGCGCAGATCAACAGCATGGCGATGAACAGGCTGCGCTCCATGCCGATGCGCCGGGCTACGCCTGCAGCAAGCGGTGATATCAGCGCGAACGCCAGTAAAGGCAGGGTCGTCAGCAGGCCGGTTTGCGCTGTACTGAGGCCATAGTCCTGACGGATGGTGTCGAGCAGCGGCGCGGCACCGGTAAAGGTCACGCGCAGCGTTGTGGCAATCATCAGGATACCTGCGATCAGCAGCGCACCCTGTTTTCCTGAAGTGCGAATAGCAGTAGTCATTATGTTCTCATACGTTCAAGCGAGGGCACACAATACCGATTTTCTGCGCGGTTGAAATCAGGCTAAAATGACAGTTTATCGCTAAAATCGGACAATATGATGAACAGTCTCGGCCTGGATGGCTACGATCCGGACAGCCAGCACGATGCGGCAGTGGCGTTTCGCATCCGCGTCGTCGCCGAGGAGCAGCACATTGCGTTGCACCAGCACCGCAAAGGCCAGCTGATCCTGGCGCTGGGGGGCGCGATAACCTGCGACGTCGCAAACGCCATGCTGATGGTACCCCCGCAGTACGCGGTGTGGATCCCCGGCCAGATGCCCCACAGCAATACCGCCACGCCCGGTGCACAGCTGTGTTTTTTGTTTATTGAACCCGGCACGCTCGGCCTGCCGGAACGCTGCTGCACGCTCAAAATATCACCGCTGGTGCGGGAATTGATTCTGGCCCTGGCGGATAAAGCCCGGGAGCAGCTGCATGAGCCTGCCACCGCGCGGCTGGTGGACGTGCTGTTTGACGAGCTGCCGCTGCAGCCGCAGGAGCATCTCCAGCTGCCTGTCTCTCCGCACCCCAAAATCCGTATGATGAGCGAGAGAATGGCGAAAGAGCCGGCGGCCTGGCAAACGCTGGGGCAGTGGGCAAGCCATTTTGCCATGAGCGAGCGCAACCTGGCGCGGCTGGTGGTCAAAGAGACCGGGTTGAGCTTTCGTCGCTGGCGGCATCAATTGCAGCTGATTGTCGCGCTGCAATTATTGATTAGTGGAAAGTCGGTACAGGACGCGGCACAGTCGCTGGGGTACGACTCGACCACCGCGTTTATCACCATGTTTAAAAAGGGATTAGGCCAGACTCCGGCGCGCTACATCGCCAACCTGACTACGACTTCCCAATAAACAGCGAGACAAGACCGGCGGCAATCAGCGGCCCCACCGGTACGCCACGAAAGAGCGCCACCCCCAGCACCGTGCCCACCAGTAAACCGGCCACCAGCGAGGGCTGGCTGCTCATCAGCGTGACGCCGCGCCCACCCAGCCACGAGACAAATACCCCGACCGCAATCGCCACCAGCGATTTCCAGTTGACGAAGGAGTGCAGCAGCGTGGAGGCGGGAAGCGTACCGCTGGCGATGGGAGCCATCACCCCGATGGTCAAAATGATAATCCCGAGGGTAAGCCCCTGTTTTTCTATCCACGGGAAGAAGGTGTTCAGCGGGGTCACGCGTACGATGATCAGCACCAGAATAGAGATCGCGACGGTGGTGTTATGGCTGACAAAACCGAGCGCAGCCAGGGCCAGAAGAATGAGCAGAGTAGGGTCAAACATGACGGGGTCCTTGCCAAAAAGAGTAAGCCTGCTAACTTTACGCGCAAACGCGAAAGCAAGCAGGCTTTTATAAAAAAATCCTCTATTTTTTGGGCGCTTGCCCGATCTTAACCTACCAGTTCGCTGACCAGCGGGCTGCCTTCACGGACAAATACCGGGATGGTGTCGAGGGCAGCAGGCACGCATACGCGTGCGCCTCCGGCATAGCGCTCACCGTTCAGGGCAATCCAGCCGTGCCCGGCAGGGAGCCACACCTCGCGTTCACGTTGGCCCGCATGCATCACCGGCGCCACGAGCAGATCTTCGCCAAACAGATACTGGTCTTCAACTTCCCAACTTTGTTTCTCCTGTGGATAGTGCCAGAACAGTGGGCGCATCAGCGGGTCGCCGTGCTGGTGGGCGTTTTCATACAGTGCATCAATGTACGGACGCAGTTTTTCGCGCACGCTGAGCCAGTGCTGCATGATGGCAAAATTATCCTCTCCGTAGCTCCACAGCTCATTAGGCGAGCCGCTGTTGCACTGGGGGATGCCGTCCCGGTAGCGTTCCGGCGGCTGAATTTGCGGTTCACGATAGCCGTGCATACGCAGAACCGGGGTGAACACCGCCCACTGGAACCAGCGGATCAGCAGTTCGTGGAATGCCGGATCGTTAACGTTACCGCCCTGGAAACCGCCGATGTCGGTGGTCCACCATGGGATGCCCGCCAGCCCCATATTCAAACCGGCCGCGAGCTGGTTACGAAACGCGTGGAACGAGGAGTGAACGTCGCCCGACCACGCCAGCACGCCGTAACGCTGGCTTCCGGCCCATGCGCAGCGCACCAGGTTAACGATGTCGGTTTCACCGTTCGCCTGCAGACCATCGTAAAAGCCCTGGGCGAAGTCTCTCGGATAACGGTTACCCACCTCCAGCACCGGTCCTGCGTAGTAGCGATAGTTGTCGAAGTCATAGGCCCGGTATTCCGGTTCCGCCTCGTCCAGCCAGAACAGCTTGATACCCAGGTCGTAGTAATTTTTCTTCACGGTATCCCAGACAAACTCGCGCGCCTGCGGGTGGGTGGCGTCGAAGAAGGTGGTGTTGCCCATAAAGTCGAGATTCACCTGCACGCCGCGTTCGCTGCTGACCAGCCAGCCCTTGGCCTTCATCAGCGGATAAAGCGGGCTTCTCGCCTCAACCGTCGGCCAGACCGAGACCATCAGGGCAATGCCCAGTTCGCGCAGTTCATCGACCATTGCTTTGGGATCGGGCCAGTCGAGGGGATCAAAGCACCAGGTGCCCTGATTCGGCCAGTGGAAGAAGTCGATCACCATCACCGAGAGCGGCAGGTGACGACGGCGGTATTCGCGTGCGACCTCCAGCACCTCCTGCTGCGTGCGGTAGCGCAATTTGCACTGCCACAATCCGCTGATAAACGCCGGTGCCTGAGGCGGCGCGCCGGTTGCTTTTACATACTGGCGGGTGATATCGGCCACCGTATCCCCAGCGGTGATCCAGTAGTCCATCTCGCCCGTCACGCGGGCACGCCATTCGGTCTGGTTTTTGGCGAAGCTGGCCTCGCCAATGGCCGGGTTGTTCCACAGCAGGCCGTAGCCGAGGCTGGATTGCATAAACGGCACGCTGGCCTGGGAGTTACGCTGCGCCAGCTCCAGCGAACAGCCTTTGAGATCCAGCCACGGCTGCTGGTACTGGCCCATGCCGTAGATACGCTCATCCGCGCGCGATTCAAAGCGTACCGTCAGCTGATGCTTACCGCCCGCCAGCGGCTTAAATTCACGGCCATCCAGCTTCAGGGCGCTAACGTATTTATCCTGGCTCTTTTCACTGGCGCCGATGCCGACCGTTGAACGTTGCCGCCACATCTCCTCTAACAGCAGCTCACCGCGCGCATTATAAAATGCCAGCTGGCCCTTCAGGTTGAGCGTGGCAAGAATATTCCCGTTGCGCAGGGTCAGGCGTTCGGCTTCCGCCGTGATCTCGGCGGAACAGGGCGACGCGGGCAGGAGTGCCTGCAGTGCGTCGCTGAAATCCGCAGCGCAGGTTGCCCGGACGCGCAGGCTGTTCTCGCCCCAGGGTTCAATGCGCAGGATCTGACGTTCAAAACGCCACTCAATACTGTTGGAATGTTGAATCAGCTCACTCATAAATAGCGCGTCCTTTTAAACGGGGTGTTTGGCGAGTTGGATAGTTTTCATTGTGTTATCGTCGAGCCTGTACCAGCGCAGCGTGGCAAACGCGCAGAGCGACAGAATGCCGGGCACGAGGGTGAACAGGGCGAGGATGCAGTACATCGCGGTGGTGGTCTGTTCCGGGGCGTTCGCCACATAGCCGCTAAAGCCCAGGGTCCAGCCGACGATGGCGCCGCCGATCGCCATGCCGAGCTTCAGTACGGCGAGGAACGTCGAGAAGATCACCCCGTCCATGCGCTTGCCTTGCTTCCATTCGCCGTAGTCGGCTACGTCAGCCATCATCACCCACATCAGCGTAGTGGTGGCCTGGTAGAGTGTGGAGACGATAAAGGTGAGCGGCACCAGGACCAGCACCGATTTAGGGGCAAAGAACAGGCCGATACTTAATACGCCCGCGAGCACCGAGCAATAGCCGAACATCTGCACCTTGCTGTAGTTTTGCGTCAGCCGTTTTGCCAGCGCGCTCCCGGCGGCTTTACCTAAAATATGCGCGCCCAGCATCCAGATAAAATAGCTGGCGCTGCCAAGATAATAGGTGACGAAATACATCATTGCCCCGAGGCGAATAACCCCAAAGCCAATATTGGTTAATACCAGAACGGCAACCACGCGCCACTGATCGTTACGGAATAAATCCCGGAGCTCTGACAGGTAATTATTATGGGTAGGCGGGGCATTTATGCGTTCACGGGTATTCGCAAAGCAGATCCAGAACATAATCACTGCCACGGTTGCCATAATCGCCATCGCCCAGCGGTAGCCCAGTAATTTATTGTCGCCCCCAATAAATTCTGCCAGCGGCATCATAAAGAATGTCGACAGTGCGCCGCCCAGCGTGGCGAGGAAAAAGCGGTACGACTGCAGGGAAATACGGGCATCGTTATCAGGGGTAATCACCGCGCCCATGGAGCAGTACGGAATGTTAATGGCGGTGTACATCAGCATCATCAGGGTGTAGCTGACGGTCGCGAAGATCATTTTACCGTGCAGGTCGAGTGACGCCGGCACCGCGTACGTCAGCAGGCAGCTTGCGCCAAAAGGCAGGGCCAGCCACAGCATCCACGGGCGGAATTTCCCCCAGCGCGTGCGGGTTCTGTCGGCGATATAACCCATGGCCGGATCGATAATGGCATCCGCCGTGCGCGCCAGCAGGAACATGGTGCCGACGAATGCGGCAGGCAGCCCGACGACGTCGGTATAATAAAAGGTGAGAAAAATGATCACGTTATCCAGCCCGATATGGCTGGCCATATCGCCAAGCCCATAGCTGATTTTTTCTTTGCGGGTAATCTTATCGGTCATGGTAATCGCCTTGCCCGTATGAGGTTATTTATGATGTGTTGTCATAACTATGTTTAACCACGCCCGCCCGGTTCACAATTGCGAGATTTGGCAACGGAGTTATGGAAACTCCTTTTCGTGATACCGGTAACAAATTAACGTAATGAATAATGATTTTGCGGCGAGAGCGGGAATGCCATTCACGAATCGTTTCAGCGTCAGCGTCTTTATTCCGTCGTGGAAATGTCATACCGCTGTCATTATCTGGCGCTACAAAAGAGAAAAGTCGCCCTGGAGAGAGAAAATGAACGATCCCGCCTTTGTTGATATGCTCTGTATTTCAGGAACCTTTTTTACCATTGCGGCAATTCTGGTGGCATCGGTATTATTTCTTGAACGCCATGGTTAACCTCCCTTCATGACAAATTCGCGTACCTGCATTACCCTTCTTTTTCAAGTCTCTTATTCACTTCATATTCTCCTCAGTCGTCGTTGTCCCGGGCAGCCCATCCCTGCAAAATTTTATGCCTAAAACTCGTTCAGCCGGACAGCTGTTTTCGGCGGGACATCATTCTTTTATTCCCCGGGCTTACGAATGGAAAACGACCTTTTTAAACCTCATCCGCTGGTATTATCGCTGCTGGTGGCGTTGTCATGCTCTTCGGTTGCGGCAGAGACTAACCCGGCGGCGCAGATAAACGATGATGATGTGATCACCGTAACGGCACCTGTGCTCTCGCCGCTGGAAGTGGTGACATCGCCAAAAACCCCGCGCCAGCCGGTGCCAGCCAGCGACGGCTCGGATTACCTGAAAACCATCCCGGGGTTTAGCCAGATCCGCAACGGGGGCAGTAACGGCGATCCGGTGTTTCGCGGCATGTTTGGCTCACGCCTGCGCCTGTTAACCAACGACAGCGAAATGCTCGGAGCCTGCCCGTCGCGTATGGACGCGCCCAGCTCGTATATCTCCCCTGAGAGCTACGACCTGTTGACGGTCACCAAAGGGCCGGAAACGGTACTCTGGGGGCCGGGAAACTCCGCCGGGACGGTACGGTTCGAACGCGAACCGCCGCACTTTGATAAAGCCGGAATCAAAGGTGACGCCAGCTTCCTTGCGGCCTCAAACGACCGTTTCGACGAGAACGCTGACGTCAGCTTTGGTAATGAAGATGGCTACGTGCGTCTGAACGGCAACAACTCAACGTCTGGCGATTATAAAGACGGCAATGGCGATCGCGTGGCCTCGAAGTGGGACAAATGGAATACCGATATGGCCATCGGCTGGACGCCGGATGCCGACACGCTGCTGGAGCTGACTGCCGGGCAAGGTAATGGCGATGCCAGCTACGCCGGGCGCGGGATGGACGGCTCACAGTTCAAACGTGAAAGCCTGGGGCTGCGCTTCAAAAAAGAGAATATCGGTGAGGTGTTCGACTCGCTGGATATGAGCCTGTACTACAACTACGCCAACCATATCATGGACAACTACTCCATGCGTTCATCATCGGATATGTCTTCCGGCACCATGGGTGGTATGCCGATGGGGACGATGGACATGTCGATGCCAATGGACAAGCAGGTCGATCGCCGCACGGTGGGTGGCAGAATGATGGGCACCTGGCTGTGGTCCGATTTCCAGCTGCAAAGCGGCGTTGATATGCAAACCAATACCCATCGCAGTAACGAAGAGGATGAGGATGCAGGCTGGCAGGAAGATGCCCGCTTCCACGATTACGGCACCTTTGGCGAGCTGACCTGGAACGCCACCGACCTGAGCAAAATCATTGGCGGCGCGCGTCTGGACAAAGTGGAGGTGGACAATTATTCCGGCGTGGGCAGCAGCAGCCGGGATGACACGCTGCCGGCGGGCTTCCTGCGCGTTGAGCATAACCTCGGCTCTGCGCCTGCGATGGTCTACGCCGGTTTAGGCTACACCGAACGCTTCCCGGACTACTGGGAACTCTTTTCCCCGACCTACGGGCCGGACGGTACATCCGATGTTTTCGACAATCTTAAACCGGAAAAAACAACGCAGCTCGATATTGGCGCGCAGTATAAAGGGAAGCACACCACCGGCTGGATCTCTGCCTACGTGGGTCGGATCAACGACTACATCCTCTTCCTGTACGATCCAGACGACAGCCATGTCAGCCAGGCGGATAACGTTGATGCCACCATTATGGGCGGCGAAATGGGCGCGTCCTATCAGCTAAACGATCAGTGGAAAACCGACGCCACGCTGAACTACTCGTGGGGAGAAAATACTGACGATAACCAGCCGCTGCCGCAGATGCCGCCGCTGGAAGCGCGTCTGGGTCTGACGTGGGAGAAGGGCGACCTAAGCTCAACGGGGCTGTTGCGCATGGTCAGCCCTCAGCACCGGGTGGCGCTGAACGAAGGCAACGTGGTGGGGAAAGACTTTGACCAGAGCGCGGGCTTTGCGATCGTCTCTGCCAACGCGGCCTACAAGGTGAACAAGAACCTTAAGCTGAGTAGCGGCGTCGATAACCTGTTCGATAAAAGCTATAGCGAGCACCTTAACCTGGCGGGGAACAGCAGTTTTGGCTACTCCTCCGATACGCCGGTTAACGAGCCTGGTCGCACCTTCTGGGCGAAAATGAACGTCACCTTCTGACGCTATCCGGCCCGGCCTACTGGCGGCGAAACGCCACCAGTTTGGGCCGGGCGATACGCAGATAATCCTGGGTATCCATAATGACCGATTTTTCCAGCAGACCGGCGTTAAAGGCGATTTCATCAAAACGCTCAAACAGCAGCGGATCGGCAACCAGCGTCAGGTCCGGGTGAAAGCTAAACGGCGGGATCGCGCCAAACACGCAGGCGGTGAGGGCATCGACCTCGGCCGGGCTGGCGAGAGAGGCCTTTGACCCGCCGAAATGGCTGGCAAGCTGGCTCAGGTCGGCCTGCAAATCAGCCGCCAGGATCGCCAGAACGTGTTTTTTCACGCCGTTTCCCTTCACCTTGCACACCAGCGCTTTTGCACCCTGGCCGAGCGCGGTGCCGCGGATTTCGCTCACCGCTTCGCATTTTCCTACCGCGTCGTGTTCCATCACGCGAAAGCGCGCACCCTGCGCGGTGAGTAACGCAATAAGCTGTTGGTGGGTGGTTGTCCCCATGGTTTCATCAGACATCGTGATTTCCCTGTTAAACGCCAATATGCAACTGATTACACTAGCACAGATGGCGTGACCGGGGGGAGAGTGGGCAGAGAGTGAAAACAGCCAGCGGAGCCGCTGGCTGTGGGGTCAGGCATTGCTGGTGGCTGATTGTTTCTGGAACAGCTCCCGGAACACCGGATAAATATCATCCTGGTCGCGGATATGCTGCATCGCAAAGTTATCGAACATCGACTGCAGATGTTCATATTCGCGCCACAGCGTCTGATGCGCGCGTCGGGTGATTTCGATATAGCTGTAGTAACGTACTACCGGCAGAATTTTTTTCGCCAGAATGTCGTGGCACAGCGGGGAATCGTCCGCCCAGTTATCGCCATCGGACGCCTGAGCGGCATAGATGTTCCATTGTGCCGGGTCGTAACGCTCTTTGACCACGTCATCCATCAGCTTCAGGGCGCTTGAGACGATGGTGCCGCCGGTCTCCTGCGAATAGAAGAACTCATGTTCATCCACCTCTTTGGCCTGAGTGTGATGGCGGATATAGACCACGTCCACGTTCTTATAGGTTCTGCTCAGGAACAGATAGAGCAGAATATAAAACCGCTTCGCCATATCCTTGGTGGCCTGGTCCATCGAACCTGACACGTCCATCAGACAGAACATGACGGCCTGGCTGGAAGGCTCAGGACGTTTTTCGTAGTTCTTGTAACGCAGATCGAAGGTGTCGATAAACGGCACGCGGTCAATCTTCGCGCGCAGTTCCGCGATCTCCTTACGCAGGCGCTCCTCTTCAAGCAGTTGCGCCGGTTCGGTGTTTTCCACCACCTTCAGGCTGGTTTCCAGTTCGCGGAGTTCCCGCCGTTTACCTGCGGTCATCGCCGTGCGTCGTGCCAGCGAGTTCTGCAGGGAACGCACCACGCTGATATTGGCGGGCACGCCGTTGGCGGTATAGCCCGCGCGATGGGTTTTGTATTCGTTAAGCTGTCGGTGCTGATTCTTTTTCAGGTTGGGCAGGGCCAGATCCTCAAAAAGCAGATCGAGATATTCATCTTTCGAAATCTGGAAGACGAACTCATCCTGACCTTCGCCGTCCTGGCTGGCCTGGCCTTGTCCACTGCCGGAACCGCCACCACCGCCCTGAGGACGTTCGATGCGGTCGTTCTGAATAAAGTGATCGTTACCGGGATGGACGCGATGGCGCAGGCCGCCGCGCCCCTGATGAAACATCGGTTCGCTGATGTCATCGGTTGGAATGGAGACAGATTCGCCGCTGTCGACGTCGGTCACCGAGCGTTTGTTGATGGCCTCGGAGATCGACTGTTTAATTTGCGCTTTATAACGACGCAAGAAGCGCTGGCGATTCACCGTGCTCTTGTTTTTGCCGTTAAGACGCCGGTCAATGAACCAGGTCATAGTTCCCCCGTACTGCATTTGCCAACTTGCATGTTGTCGGCCCGGTAAGCGCGAGCGCTACCGGGCACTTGTTTTAGGACGATTTGCGCACGCGCAGGTACCACTCGCAGAGCAGGCGAACCTGTTTGCGGGTATAGCCTTTCTCCATCATGCGGTCGACAAAATCGTCGTGCTTTTTCTGCTCGTCGGTTGAGGTTTTGGCGTTAAACGAAATGACCGGCAGCAGCTCTTCGGTATTCGAGAACATTTTCTTCTCGATAACCGTGCGCAGTTTTTCGTAGCTGGTCCAGTTCGGGTTACGTCCGTTGTTGTGCGCTCTGGCACGCAGAACGAAGTTCACGATCTCGTTACGGAAGTCTTTCGGGTTGCTGATACCGGCAGGCTTCTCGATTTTTTCCAGCTCGGCGTTCAGGGATTCACGGTCAAACAGCTGGCCGGTATCCGGGTCGCGGTACTCCTGATCCTGGATCCAGAAGTCGGCATAGGTGACGTAACGGTCGAAAATGTTCTGACCATATTCCGAATAGGATTCCAGATAGGCCGTCTGGATCTCTTTGCCAATAAACTCGGCGTATTTCGGGATCAGGTAGCCTTTGAGGAACTCAAGATACCGTTCGGACAGCTCCTGCGGGAACTGCTCGCGTTCAATCTGCTGCTCCAGAACATAGAACAGATGCACCGGATTAGCCGCCACTTCCGCATGGTCAAAGTTAAACACGCGGGAGAGAATTTTAAACGCGAACCGGGTAGAAAGACCGTTCATCCCCTCATCGACCCCGGCGTAGTCCCGGTACTCCTGATACGACTTCGCTTTCGGGTCGGTATCTTTCAGGCTTTCACCGTCATACACGCGCATTTTCGAATAGATGCTGGAGTTTTCCGGCTCTTTCAGGCGTGACAGGATAGAGAAGCGCGACAGCGTTTCCAGCGTTCCCGGTGCGCAAGGCGCATGCACCAGTTCACTGTGGTTGAGCAGCTTCTCGTAGATTTTAATCTCTTCAGAGATCCGCAGGCAGTAAGGCACCTTGACGATGTACACGCGGTCAAGGAACGCCTCGTTGTTCTTGTTGTTACGGAAGGTGACCCATTCTGATTCGTTCGAGTGCGCCAGAATGATGCCGTTAAACGGCAGGGCGGAGATACCTTCCGTCCCGTTATAGTTCCCTTCCTGCGTGGCGGTCAGCAGGGGATGCAGCACCTTGATAGGCGCTTTAAACATCTCGACGAATTCCATGATCCCCTGGTTCGCCCGGCAGAGCGCGCCGGAATAGCCGTAGGCATCCGGATCGTTTTGCGCGTGGTGTTCCAGCTTACGGATATCGACTTTACCGACCAGCGCCGAGATGTCCTGGTTGTTCTCATCACCCGGTTCCGTTTTGGCGATGGCGATCTGTTCCAGAATCGACGGCCAGACCTTCACGACGCGGAACTTGGTGATATCGCCGCCAAACTCATGCAGGCGCTTCGCCGCCCACGGCGACATGATGGTCCCGAGGTAGCGATGCGGGATGCCAAACTCTTTATCGAGGATCTGCGCATCTTCCTGCGGATTAAACAGGCACAGCGGATGGTCATTCACCGGGCTGCGCTCGCCGTTGGCACTGAGCACGTAAATCGGCACGCGCTGCATCAGCGCTTTCAGGCGTTCGGCCAGAGAGGATTTACCGCCCCCGACAGGCCCCAGTAAATAGAGGATCTGTTTCTTCTCTTCCAGGCCCTGAGCGGCATGCTTGAGGTAGGAGACGATTTGCTCAATGGCATCTTCCATGCCGTAGAACTCTTCAAACGCCGGGTATCGGGCAACCACCCGATTCGAAAATAGACGGGAAAGCCGTGGCTCAAGGGCAGTGTCAACCATGTTTGGCTCACCGATGGCCATCAATAGCCGTTCTGCCGCATTGGCATAGGCACTGCGATCTTGCCGACAAATGGTAAGAAACTCCTGCAGTGTGAACTCTTCGTCCTTGGCAGCTTCGTAGCGCTGGCGATAGTGATCGAATATATTCATGGCATGCCGTCCTTTCGTTTTTTAGCACAGGAAAAGAGCCGTTCGTATGAGTAGTGGAGGCTCCCGGAAGAGTATTTCTCGCACCTCACTGCCAGAGCAGCAACCTGTATACCAGGTCGAACGCTAAGCACTGCAGGGTGTTCAGCAAAATCTCCTCTTAAATTAAAGCGTAGATGGCATTTGCAAAACTTGCATGCCAGGGAAATCCAATTTCAATGACATATCAATAACTCATCCAAAAAAATCCATTGTTGAGATAAGCCGAACGGGCATTTGTCATTACGCGTTCACAGGACTGAAAGCAGGCTGTCATCTGAAAAGTAAAAAATAACAGGTTAATTAACGTGATTAGCGGGTAAAAAATTTGAGGATAGATGTAAATGGCGGTTACACTTCACCCGCTGATTATTTGACTACAGGAAAGAATGGATTGTGACCAAACTCAAACTTCTTGCATTGGGCGTACTTGCCGCCACCGCAGTTAGCACCGCACAGGCGGAAAGTCAGTGGACCGTTGGTGCGGGCGTGGGAGTCATCAACAGCCCATACAAACAATACGATCGCGATGTTTATCCCGTTCCGGTTGTCACCTATGAAGGGGATAACGTTTGGTTCCGTGGCCTGGGCGGCGGCTATTATCTGTGGAACGATACCTCAGATAAACTCTCCATCATGGCGTATTACGATCCTACGCACTTCCGTCCGGGCGACAGCGACAGCCGTGCGCTGCGCGAACTGGACAAGCGCAAAGGCACCCTGATGGCGGGTCTCTCTTACGTCCATAATACCGAGTATGGTTTCCTGCGTACCGCGCTGGCAGGCGATACGCTGGATAACAGCAACGGCTATATCTGGGATCTGGCGTGGCTTTATCGCTACAACAACGGCGCGCTGACCATTACCCCGGGTATTGGCGTACAGTACAGCAGCGAAAACTATAACGACTACTATTACGGTGTTTCTAAAAACGAATCCCGCCGCAGCGGCCTGAAAAGCTACGATGCGGACGATGGCTGGGATCCGTACCTGGAGCTGAGCGCCAACTACAACTTCCTCGGTGACTGGAGCGTGTACGGCACTGGCCGCTACATCCGCCTGAGCGATGAAGTGAAAGATAGCCCAATGGTCGACAAGTCCTGGTCGGGTATCTTCTCGGTGGGTGTGACCTACAAGTTCTGATGATGCACGATGAACGTGCATAATGAGTATCACAACGGGGCACTTGCGCCCCGTTTGCTTTAGGCTGGTGCAACAAAACAGGAGAGTGATATGAGCGTAAAAACCGTAACACTTTGGGCAGAGTCCGCTGCCTGCCATCCGCTCATCAATGAGATTGCCCATCGGCGTCCATTGAACATGTTAAAGCGAATGCGGGCGCGTTAGATATTCTGCTGACTGCGGCTTTTCCCTCTCCCCTTTGGGCTGAGGAATCCCCAGAAATTACAGCCTGGCGCAGAATACTCCCTCTCCATTCAGGGAGAGGGCTGGGGTGAGGGGGAACATACGGCTGTGGTGGTTATTCCGTTCACTTTACGAGCCTTGCTACTCTGGAATCACACGACTTGTGAACGTGTTAAGGAGTCTCACCGCCGCCTCCTTAACAATCCGGGCTCCCGGCAAAGAAAATCGCCGCTTCGCGGTGCCTTCGGCTAATTCCTTCCTGCTTATCGGGGACGGGCGGAGGCAACGTCCCTGTAAATCCGCCCTCTCGGCGCATCCCTGCGCCTCGCCCCGGCCGGAAGGAAACGCCTCAGCGATTTTCAGCCGGACCGGGATGTCGCTTTAAATTATTTATTCCGTTAATAAAATCCTAATCGCTTCCGGTTAAAAATTTTCTGGGGAACCCTCTCCCCGGAGGGAGAGGGGCGTTTCGTCTTAGCGCTTAACGATGCTAATGGTCTGGCCTAAACGAGACGGGTTTTCTTCGCTGGTTTTCTGCGGCGCGGTCACGCAGGCGGTTTCTACACAGACAAAGGTCTTGTAGCCGTCATCCGGCACGTCGGCCATGCTGACGGAGAGCGCCGGACCAGGGTTCCAGCCCACCACGTTGCTGTGGTGATGGTGCACAACGTTGATAGCGCGATTCAGGGCGCTGTCGTGGATCACGCTACAGGCTTCCGGATGCAGGTACACGCGGTCGGTGCGGTCCGGGAAGGTCTGTACGCCGTCGTCCAGTTTGCCCTCTTTGGCGTTATCCACTTTGTCGATAAAGGTATCGCCGAGTCCATTCACCTTGACCGCGCTGATGTCACCCACGTTGAAATAGGTGTGCAGGGCGCTGGTGGTCTCGAACTCGCCGTGAGCTTCCAGCTCGATTTCGCAGGTTTTACTCAGCTTGAAACGCGCGTACAGCGTGAAGTCATGTGGCCACAAAGCGCGGGTTTCATCATTCGCCTGCAGCTCAAAAGTGAGCACCGCGCCACTGTCATCATCATTGTGGGCTTTCAGCGTCCACTGCTGGTTGCGGGCAAACCCGTGCGCCGGCAGACCCTGCTGCGCGGCCGGGCCAAACCACGGCCAGCAAACAGGTACGCCGCCGCGAATGGCTGCGCCTTTTTTAAAAGAGGTCGCTTCGCTCAGCCAAAGCGCTTCGTCTTCACCCTCGGGTTTCCACGAGAGAAGGTGCGCACCGTTCAGGGCGATGGAAGCCTTGACGCGCGGGTGGTCTACGACGATTACGTCAGCACCGTCAATCTGACGGCGGGAAAGCACAGGGGTAAGTTGTTCGACTACCGGAAGTGCAAATATTTTATTAATCATTAAGCAATCCTCTGTCTTTAAACAATAAAAAAGGCGACCGAAGTCGCCTTTTTGGATCAGATTCTCATCTCAACTTATTTGGAGATGTGAGCGATCAGGTCCAGTACTTTGTTAGAGTAGCCGGTTTCGTTGTCGTACCAGGAAACCAGTTTAACGAAGTTGTCGTTCAGCGCGATACCTGCTTTAGCATCGAATACTGAAGTGCAGATTTCGCCGTTGAAATCGGTAGAAACAACGTCGTCTTCGGTGTAGCCCAGAACGCCTTTCATTGCGCCTTCGGAAGCAGCTTTGATTGCTTTCTTAATTTCTTCATAAGAAGCAGCTTTTTCCAGACGAACGGTCAGGTCAACAACGGATACATTAGGAGTTGGAACGCGGAACGCCATACCCGTCAGTTTGCCATTCAGTTCTGGCAGCACTTTACCTACAGCTTTAGCAGCACCGGTAGAAGATGGGATGATGTTCTGAGCCGCGCCACGGCCGCCGCGCCAGTCTTTGTGAGACGGGCCATCAACGGTTTTCTGGGTTGCGGTCGTTGCGTGAACGGTGGTCATCAGGCCTTCAACGATACCGAAGTTGTCGTTGATAACTTTAGCCAGTGGTGCCAGGCAGTTGGTGGTGCAGGATGCGTTGGAAACGATGTCCTGGCCAGCGTAAGTTTCGAAGTTTGCACCGCGAACGAACATTGGGGTGTTGTCTTTGGAAGGACCAGTCAGAACAACTTTCTTCGCGCCCGCAGTGATGTGTTTACGCGCAGTTTCGTCGGTCAGGAAGATACCGGTTGCTTCTGCAACAACGTCAACACCGATTTCGTTCCATTTCAGGTTAGCTGGGTCTTTCTCAGCAGTCACGCGGATGGTTTTGCCGTTAACAACCAGGTGGCCGTCTTTCACTTCAACGGTGCCGTTGAAACGACCGTGAGTTGAGTCGTACTTCAGCATGTACGCCATGTATTCAGCGTCCAGGAGATCGTTGATACCAACGATTTCGATGTCAGAACGTTCCTGAGCAGCACGGAAAACAATACGGCCGATACGGCCAAAACCGTTGATACCTACTTTGATAGTCATATATTCCACCAGCTATTTGTTAGTGAATAAAAGGTTGCCTGTAAAATTACAAAAACCTTACGCAGCGTCAAGCGGAATCGTGTCAATCATTGCGACAAATCAATCCTATGACCAACGTTTGTGCGACTGACTCGCCTCACTTTCCCTTTGAGCTAACAACCACATGGGGGCTGCGCCCGGAATTTTAAAGGCCTCTCAGGAATAAAGTGTGAAATAGATCACAATTGCCTGTCCGCCTTTTCGCGACTAATAAGTTTAGAACAAAAGTCTACGCGCGGGTGTTAATGTTTTGTTAGAATCGGGGTTAAAAGATGTCTGTTTCTACAGCGAGATGTGAGCATATGTCGAACCAACGTAACCCCGAAGATCTGAAAAAAGACCTGACCGAGATGCAGTTTTACGTGACGCAGAATCACGGGACTGAACCCCCATTCACCGGGCGTTTGCTGCACAACAAGCGCGACGGTGTCTACCACTGTCTGGTGTGCGATGCCCCCCTGTTTAATTCGCAAACAAAATTTGATTCCGGCTGCGGCTGGCCGAGTTTTTATGAGCCAGTAAGCGATGATGCCATTCGTTATCTGACCGACTCGTCGCACGGCATGGTACGCACCGAGATCCGTTGCGGTAACTGTGATGCGCACCTCGGACATGTCTTCCCGGATGGCCCACAGCCTACGGGCGAGCGTTTTTGTGTTAACTCCGCGTCCATGAGCTTTACGGATGACGAAAACGGCGACCAGACCAAAGGTTGAAGAAACGATTCAGCAAATTATTCCTTTGAAAGGGAGGCATCATGAATATTGATGACATGATCGGCGGAATGACGCAGGAAATTTACCAGCGTCTGGTCACGGCGGTCGAGCTGGGAAAATGGCCGGATGGCGTGGCCCTGACGCCAGAGCAAAAAGAGAACAGCCTTCAACTGGTGATGTTGTGGCAGGCGCGCCATAACACCGACGCGCAGCACATGACGATCGACACCCAGGGGCAGATGGTGATGAAGAGCAAGCGGGAACTGAAGGAAGATTTCGGCATTGCGCCGAAGCCGATTGCCACCTTCAAATAGTGCTCTCTGAGCATGCCGGGTAACGTTGACGCCACCCGGCTGCTTCACTTAGTGCTTAATCCCCAGCGATGTCGCCAGCTGCTTCGCAAGCTGGTTTTTATCGTCCGCGCCATACTCCCAGAACATCGCCCCGGCCAGACCTTTCTCCTTGATATAGTCCGCTTTGAGCGCCACTGAGCGTGGGTTCTCATAAGAGAGGGCAAACAGCGCCTTACCGTCGGCAGACGTCACGGAGAGCCACGGCACTTTCGCCTGATCGTCCCAGTGCTCCGTAAAGCGTTTCTGCGGATCGTTCAGCAGCTTTTTCACGATGTCGTTGTACTTCACATAGGTGTCTTTGGTCAGGTCATAACCGAGAGATTTGAACAAACCGATCTCCTGTGGCCCGAAATAGGGCTGTGTCACCGGATTTTTCTGCGCATCCGGTTTGCTCCAGTCGATGCCCGGCTCCACGGAGCGTTTTGGAACGCGGCCATAAAAACCGATCCCGAGATTCATCTGCTGGGGTTTCACGCCGGCAGCCAGGTAGTTGTTGACCACAAAATCGACGCTGTATTTATCGGCCGCGGCGACCGTTGGCCAGGCGCTGGAGTCATACAGATTGGCATTGAAGTACTGAGTGCCGTACGCCATGTCGTAGGTCATCAGGTTGATGTAGTCGAGCAGGGGGGCAACCGCTTTCATGTCAACCCAGCTTTTCGGACTTTCCGCATTCGCCCCAACGGCAATCGTAACCAGCTTCTTATCCCCGAAAGCATCGCGCAACCCTTTCAGCAGCGCGGTGAAATTATCCCGGTCCGCCGGTTGGCTGGCGACCAGCCCCCACGCGCCGTTCACCGGAAACTCCCAGTCGAGATCGATCCCATCCAGACCGTATTGATTGACGATCTCCTGCGCAGAGCGGATAAACACCGCACGCGACGCCTGGGTTGCCGCCGCGCCGGAGAAGCCGCGCGCCCCCCAGCCGCCGACGGAGAGCAGCACTTTCAGGTTCGGGTTCTGTTTGCGCAGGGCAGGGATCAGCGCCAGATCGGACGCCACTTTTGGCGAGAGCCAAATCTGGTGCAGTTTTGAAGGATCTTTCAGCGCGGCGTTGGTTTCGTCTTTTTCATCGTTGTAGACCAGACCAAACGAGTAGTTGAGGTGGGTTATCTGGCGCACGTCGAGCGTGTTGATGTCGCCACCCGGTCCGGCGGTTACATCGCCGCCGCCGTTGAAATAGCCGACGGACATCAGAGAACTGGCGGAAGCAACCGACGCGCAAAGCAAGGGCAATGCTGCCAGCAAGGGCAAACGTTTCATACAATTTCCTCTTTGACTAAACAATAGTAACCACGCCACGGAAAGGCGTGGCGAAAAAACAACCGGAAAAGAATAGCATTGCCGCTTCGCCTGAGATGCGAGGGAGTTCACTTTATGAGGGATTGATAAGTGGATTGCCGGGTGGCGGCTGCGCCTTACCCGGCCTACTAAACAGAATCGTAGGCCGGGTAAGGC